>SKNL01000209.1 GCA_007120555.1 Balneolales bacterium | reverse complement strand
GGCATCCGGCTGGCCGAAGCGGTCTCATTTGAGCAGACCACGCCCTTTTTTGAGGCCACCATAAAAATGGAAGAGCCGGCCAAGCCGCGGATGACCCCTCGCCTCAAAGCCCTTATCCGTAAAACAAAGGAGGGATTTGAGAAACTGGTCCTGCTGAACCACGAATTGCCGGAAGAGGTTCTCTTGGGTTTTGAACAGAATTACAACCCGCAAAACCTGCTCTACTTCGTCGCTTCCTATCTGGATCTTGATATCGATGAAAAGCAGCAGCTGCTGGAGGAAACCGACCTTGACCGGCAGTACCGGAAAGTGCTCACCCACCTGACCGGTGAGCTGGAACTTCTGGCCGTATCCAACGAAATCAACGAAAAAGTACAGGATGAAATCCAGGAGACCCAGCGCCGGTTCTATATCCAGGAGCAGATCAAGGTGCTGCAGGAGGAGCTGGATGATGAGGGTTTCGCCGATCCCGAACTGGCCAAGATCAAGGAGGCCCTGGATACGCGCCCGATCCCCGAAGCTGCCCGTGCCAAGGCGTACGAGGAGCTGGACCGGCTGCGAAAGACACCGGCCATGTCGCCGGAGTACAGCGTTTCCCGGAATTATCTGGACTGGATCCTTGCCTTGCCGTGGGGCGAATACTCCGAGGACCGGCTTGAGATCCGTGCGGTGGAGGATGCGCTGGAAAAAGACCATTTCGGACTTGAAAAACCAAAGGAGCGCATCCTGGAGTATATTGCCGTACTGAACCTGGTCAACAAGATCAAGGGGCAGATCCTGTGCTTTGTAGGTCCGCCGGGCACCGGCAAGACAAGTCTGGCCAAGTCGATCGCCGAAGCGATGAACCGCAAGATGGTTCGCATTTCGCTGGGTGGCGTGAGCGATGAGGCGGAAATCCGCGGCCACCGCAAGACATACATCGGATCCATGCCGGGCCGCATCATCCAGGCCATCAAAAAGGCCGGGACCATGAATCCGGTCATCATCCTGGATGAAATCGACAAGCTGAGCCGCGACCTGCGCGGCGATCCGTCATCGGCCGTGCTGGAGGTGCTCGACCCTGAGCAGAATGACACCTTCAACGATCATTACATGGACCTGGACTTTGACCTGTCGCAGGTCATGTTCATCACCACGGGCAACGTGGCCAGCCACATCCAGCCCGCACTGCTTGACCGGATGGAGATCATCCCGCTGCACGGCTACCTGGAACACGACAAAGTGGAAATAGCCCGGCGCCACCTGATCCCGAAGCTGCTGAAGTCGCACGGACTGAAAGCCTCGCTGGTCCGTTTCCGGGAGGATGCGATCCAGCTCGTCATCCAGCGTTACACCGCTGAAGCAGGTGTGCGCGTACTGGAACAGAATCTTGCCTCCATCTGCCGGAAAGTCGCCAAAAAAGTTGTTCAGGAAAAGAATACCAGCAAGCGCCTCTCGCAGATTACCATAAATCCGAAGCGGGTGCGTGAGTTTCTCGGCGTGGAGAAGTTCAAGGAACGGGACGTGGAAAAGAAAGACCGTATCGGAAGCGTGAACGGGCTGGCCTGGACCAGCACGGGTGGCAGTATCCTCAACCTGGATGTGGCACGCATGTATGGAAAGAACAAGCTGCTGCTGACCGGAAAACTGGGGGATGTGATGAAAGAGTCGGCCCAGGCGGCACTGACCTATGTCCGGTCCCATGCCTCCGAGTTTGGATTGTCCGACGACTTTTTCGAAAAAAACGAGATTCATGTGCATATACCGGAAGGGGCCATTTCCAAGGACGGTCCGAGTGCCGGAATGGGTATCGCGCTGGCCATGATCTCCATGCTCACCGAAACGCCGGTCCGGCACGATGTGGCTGTAACCGGCGAGATTACGCTTCGGGGGGACATTTACGCCATAGGAGGCCTTAACGAAAAGCTTCTTGCCGCCCAGCGCAAGGAAATCCGAACCGTTATCCTGCCCAGTGAAAATCTGCCGGATCTGGAAGATATTCCGGAAAAAGTAAAAAAAGGCCTGAAAATCATTGGTGTTGATCACATTTCAGAGGTCCTGCCGCATGTCTTCCGCTCTGGCCGTTTTGCCACGCAACCATCCGCACGGCCATCCTACAAAAGGGGACGGTCAGGCAGAAAGAGCGCCCACCAACCGTCGCCGGCCGGAAGGTGAGAGCATCACTCCCTCTGAATAGTTACAGATAAGACTCCCATATGGGAAAATCCTTACATCTTTTTTCTATGAATTGCACAAGGGTCACAAGAGGTACAACAGCCACCGGATTGCCGGCGGGCATTGCGGACACTTGCCGGCGGATATCAGTGACCGGCCCGGCAGTGTACGTTGTGCCGTACCGGCACATAGAAAATCAAACGCTGTACAGCCACGTATGACAGAAACGCCTGCTCCTCATTTTCATTCCCGGGAAGACCGGGAAGATTATACACGGCATGACCTTGATGTGCCCGAAGGGCACCATGAGCAGATGCGTCTGGACAAGTACATTACGCAGTTCATACAGAACGCAACCCGGAACAAGGTCCAGGAAGGCATCCGCAAGGGATGGGTGCGGGTGAACGGCTTGCTGGAAAAAGCCTCCTACCGCGTGCAGCCGGGGGACGAAATCGTGATCATCGTCCCCAAAGCGCCGCCTCCGGAAGCCAGGGCGGAAAATATCCCGCTGGAAATCGTTCATGAAGACGATGACGTGATCGTCGTTGACAAACCGGCGGGGATGGTGGTACACCCATCCTACGGAAACTGGACCGGCACACTGGTCAATGCCCTGCTCTGGCACAGGGGCAACCTGTCAACCGTCAACCACGAACAGGATTCACTACGCCCGGGTATTGTCCACCGGCTCGACAAGGGAACCAGCGGGTTGCTGGTTGTCGCCAGAAATGACCACGCACACCACCATTTGTCCAAACAATTTGCCGAAAAAAGCGTCGAACGCACCTACCGCACCGTCATCTGGGGTGCGCCTCAAAAAAACCGCGGAACCATCCACCAGCCCCTTGGCCGCGATCCCTCCGACCGGAAAAAAATGGCGGTCCTTGAGCCCGGCAAGGGCAAGGACGCCATCACCCATTACCGGGTGTTGAAGCGGTACGACCATCTGGCCCTGCTGGACGTCATGCTTGAAACCGGCCGCACCCACCAGATCAGGGTCCATTTTTCATGGATGGGGCATCCGGTCCTGGGCGACCCGGTCTACGGCGGCGACTCAGTCCGGTACGGTCCGAATACGGGCACACGCAAAACCATGTTCCAGAACATTTTCTCATTACTGGGCCGGCAGTGCCTGCATGCCCGCACCCTCGGTTTTGAGCATCCCGCTTCCGGCGACTGGCTCCAGTTCACTTCTGAAATACCGGACGACATGGAAAAAGTCCTTGAAAAACTCGATAATTACTGCACATAAATACTGAACAGCGGTGTCCGCCGCCCTTTTGCCCGTTGGCAGCTGCCGCCCGTTGACATCCGGCTGATATCCAGCATCAAAAATTATTCAACAGATTTCCAACATCCAGCAGTTATCAAACATCAAAAATATCCAACACAATCCAAACGCTCGTTCCTATGGTCAACAAAGAGATTCGCATCAATGTAACCCTGGACAAAAAAAGCATCCCGGAAAAGATTGTCTGGAATGCGGATGACACAAGCATAACCGACATGCCGGTCCGCGCCATGCTGCTCGCCCTGTGGGATCACAACAACAAGGACACCCTCCGTCTGGATCTCTGGACCAGGGACATGAGCCGGGACGAGATGAAGATTTTTTTCTATGAAACCCTCAAAACCATGGCCGACACGCTTGAACGTTCCACCGATGACGAGCGCATCGCCGGCGATATGCGCGATTTTTGTTCCTATTTTGCCGAAAAAATGGATATTATAGACAAAACAGGGGAGTAAAAGCCCGCGTTTCATAAAAAAAACGATGAAGTAATGGTGCCAAAACAGATTCTTTATGTCGAAGACGACAACGCAAACCAGATGCTGGTCAAGCTGTTCTTCAAGAAAGAGCCTTTTGAAATGACCGGGGTGGACAATCCCGATGACGCACTGGATATCATGAATTCACAATCGTTTGACTTGGTGATCGTGGACCTGAACCTGCGAAAGGAAGGGGATGGCGCCGTGCTTATCCGGGAAATGCGAAAACTGGACGGGTATGAGAACGTACCGGTTTTCGTTTTCAGCGGACATGATGTCCACTCCTTCAAAGAATATGGAATTGAGGACATGGTCAACAAATACTTCAGCAAGCCCGTCGGAAAAAAGACACTTATTGAAGCTATTTGGGAAGTTCTTGAAATAGAACAGAACCAAACGTAACAGCGCTCTCGCGCTCGCGCTCATCCCACAGCTCATAGCTGGTCATCCTGCCCTTTATACTGCAAAGTGCCTGCAGTGCGGTGTAAAGCGGAGGAAATCCGCAAATCCGGTAGGGATCATAGTTGCGTTTCATCATCTGAAGCAATTCCATGCTGCTGCCGGCAGCGGCATGGTCGAGGAATTCGCGGTCAAAGGTACGGATGTCCCCGAACATTTCCGAGGCCGGCGCCCGGTCGCCGAACTTGTGTCCCACGTGGGAAAGATCTCCTGATATGACGAACAGGGTGTCCGGGTCATTCGCAAAATGATGCCGCAAGAAGGAGGCCATGGCATCCACTTTCCGGCCGGTATCCCCATCTTCCACATAATACATCTCCTCCAGCGAGCCGACCAGCAGGGGCACGAGCGTGAACGGGTGCGACCAGAGGTACTGGAGGAAAATGAGATGCAGCTCGATACTGTGTTCGTTCCGGTGTGCACGGTCCACAAAGGAGCATCCGGCCGCATCCGCCTGCCCTTCAAGAAGCCGGAGCGTTTCCCTGTCGGTTGCAACGGTGCCAAGTGGCGTCTCAAAATCCTTCCGGGTGGCAATAAACGGCTTTCCGTCGTAGAGCGGATGATAGGAGCCGGCATAATGTGAGGTGGCCAAAAGCACCACCCGGCGGGGCCGCAGTTCCGTCAGTGGCCGGAATGCGGGTATGTATGATGCGAGTCCGACCCTCAGGTCGATATGCGGGGCATACAGGGCCTTGATCAGGCCATCGGTGCCCGTTTCCGTGGTATCGGGACCGGTTTTGCTCTCCGCTCGCCCGTTCGGGGCAAAGGCCGCGTCCAGCATCTCCCGGATTTCACCCGCATCTGAGGGGTAGGTGGAACCGGAACAGACGGC
>SKNL01000136.1 GCA_007120555.1 Balneolales bacterium | reverse complement strand
TTGCCAGGAATCGTTGCGGCAGGTTATACCCGATGGAGATATCCCGCAGCTTGATGTAGCTGGCATCGTAGACATTCAGTTCGGGAATATTGGTTCCCGTGAAGTTCCAGTAGGTCTGCGGATTGACCATGATGTCGTTTTCTTCGTAGATCGGGTTTCCGTCCGCATCCTCACCCACCAGCTTGACACCTTCGCCGATGTAGCCGCCATCCAGCGGAAGCGGCTCATAGTCGCCGGGGTCATTTCCGCCATCTACCCATGCTTGCTGTGCCTGGTAGTTGCGAAGCGCCCAATCGTTGAAAGCATCACGGCCTTCCAGCGTACCGGAGTGTGTTCCGCCGAGATAGAGCTGACGGTTGGTCACGGAGTAAATGTTGCCGCCGATGCGGAAGTCGACTGCTGACCTGAGCGTGAATCCACGCCAGAAGAAGGTGTTGATGATACCGGCATTGAAGTCGGGAAGGATTCCGCCGAGGTTGATCGGATCTTCCGTCGGGATCGGCATGCCGTCGGATCCGTGAACGATACGTCCCTGCGGGTCACGGGTGAAGCCGCGACCGGAAATCTGACCGTATGCCTCGCCTTCCCGTGCAATGACACTAACACCACTCCAGCGGGCGTCAGCGATGGTGATCGCGTCCACTTCATCGGAGAGGCGGTTGACCGTGTTCCATATCTTGGTGTAATTGGCAGACACTTCCCAGCGGAAGTCGCCTGAACTAAATGGACGGCCCGTCGCGAGCAGCTCGATACCACGGTTTTCCAGGTCTCCGGAATTGATGATGGCCCGGTTGTACCCGGAAGCTTCGGGAATCTGGACCTGGAGGATCTGGTCATCGGTCATGGTATGGAAATAGGCAAAATCAAGCGTTGCCCGCCCCTCGAAAATCCGCAGATCCGTTCCGAACTCCCAGGAAGTGGATGTCTGCGGCTTGAGCAGCTGATTTGGCAGCAGGTCGCCGGTAATTCCGCCCAGGGAATAACCCTGATGGCTGCGTCCGTCCATGCTGTAAGTGAGGCTCAGCATGTAGGGGTCGGTGTCGCTTCCAACCTGTGCCCAGGAACCGCGCAGTTTCCAGATATTCAACCAGTCGTAGTCCAGTCCAAGCGCATCGGAAATGATGAAACTGGTGGACACGGACGGGTAGAAGAAAGAGTTGTTGTCCAGCGGCAGGGTGGACGACCAGTCATTGCGTGCCGTAAGGTCGACATAGATCAGGTCGCGATAGCCGATGTTCACAAAACCGAATACGGACTGGATTTCCTTGTTGTACTCCTGCGGGAATACCGCCAGGTTCTGGAAGTTGGTAAGACTTCTCATATCCGCAGAAATGATCTCGGTTGCCCTTGTCTCCTGAATGGTGATGTCGTTATTCATGAGGTTTCCGCCAACGCTTGCCATGATATCAAAATCACGGGTGAGTTGTGTGGTGTACATTAGCAGCGCTTCCAGGTTGGTTTCCTGAACGTCGTGGTTGCGCTCGGTAAGCAGTCCGCCCGGCTGAGTAGGCGTGCCCCTGTTCAGGAAATTGGTGAATCGAAACGAATACGTATCGAGGCCGGCGCGCAATCTCAGCTGCAAGGGCTCGGCCAAACGAATGGTTGCCGATGCAAAACCGGTGATGCGGTTGCGCTGGCTTTCATTACGCGTTTCGTTGAGAGTCCAGTAGGGATTGGCACGATATGGATTGCCTGTATAGTTGATGTAATTGCCGGTTGCATCCTTGTAACTCTCCAGCCACTTCTGGTCGAAGTTGGGCACCAAGCCCAGCAGGCCGTTACCGATGTTGTTGAGCTCATCGGCCATGGCTGGACGGTTGGTCACTTCCTCGTCCGAGTAAGAGATACGGGCATCAAAGTCCAGGAAATCCATTGGCGATGTGGCACCCCTGAGCGAGAACACATTCCGGTTGATGCCGCTCTGAGGCACGACATCCGTCAGATTGACATTGGAGTAGGAGAAGCGCAGGCTGCTTGTCGGAGTTCCGGTGGATACGGTCACAGTGTTGTGACGGGTTATACCCATGCGGAAGAAGTCCTGGATGTTGTCGCTTACGCGGCTATATGGACGTACGGTACCGTCAGCCTGGGTTATCGTGGAATCTGCGAAATCGGCCATGCGCGGGCCCCAGGCCGATGTAATATTGTTCGCCATCTGCGTGGAGAGCGGCGTCAGTCCGTTCGATCCCTGACCGAAAACATTCTGGAACTCATCCAGGCGGGTGGAAATTCTGTCAGCTGTTGTTGAACTGTTGATTTCCACACCGAGTCCGGGTTGGCGTGCTCCCTGCTTGGTCGTGATCAGAATCACGCCGTTCAGGGCGCGGCTTCCGTACAGGGCGGAAGCGGATGCTCCCTTGAGCACGGAAATGGACTCGATATCGTCGGGATTCAGGTCCAGTGTGCCGTCACCGAGGTCGAAACCGCCCCACTGGTCGGCCTGGCCGGGCGAGGTGTTTTCAACCGGCACGCCATCCACTATGTAAAGTGGCTGATTGTTTCCGATGATCTCATTGATACCGCGGATCACAACGCGGCGCGAGCCGGATGGTCCGGCCGTGGTCTCCACTATATCCACCCCTGCAACTTTACCCTGCAGACTTGATATCGGGTTGGTTTCCCCTGTCTGGGCAAAATCGGCAGCTCTTACTTCTGTGATGGAATAACCAAGGGCGCGGGCTTCCCGCTGCAAGCCGAAAGCCGTAACAAGCACCTCTTCGCCAAAAATGACATCCGATCTTAGCTCCACATCAATGTTTGTCTGATCACCGATTCTGACTTCCCTGGTGACCATACCCACGAAAGAGAACACCAGTACGTCATCTGGCTGTGCGGTAATCTCAAAGCGACCTTGAAGATCTGTAACCGTACCCCTTTCGGTACCCTGGATGAGTACAGTGACACCCGGCATGGGTGAGCCGTCTGATTCATCCGTTACAGTACCCGTGATGGTTCTGTCCTGCGCGTTTGCAAACAGTGTCATCACAAGCAGAAATGGTAGTAATGCGAGAATATGCTTCATGATGGTAAGGGTTAATTGATATTTTGATAGGACTGGCTAAATAATTCTTTGTACCCCCCTGTAAGACGACCCCTCCTCGGCCGCATGTGCAGATAGGTTTGCTTATCAAATAAATAAAAATGTTTTAATAATGCAAGCGCTTGCACAATTAATTCTTCCGCGCGGCAAAACAATTTGCACCAGCATGAGAGACAGGATATTTTATATCAGGCACATACCCCTGTTCCTCTCAACTCACAGAAAATCCATGATACGATCCGTAAGTGGTTTCTACCTCATCCCTCTGCTGTTAGTGGTCCTCTCGTGCGAAAAGAAACCGGAAATCGAGATACACCTGAACCAGGCTGGGTTTCACCCGCTGGCAGCGAAGACCGCTGCTGTCACTGGCAATGATATATCGCCGACACAGATTTTTCATATCGTCAATACTGACTCGGAAGAGGTGGCATGGAGCGGACGGGCGACGGACAGCGGTACCTGGCCATGGGCCGGCATCCGGACCGCGGTCATCGACTTCACGGAACTGCAAACACAGGGGGAGTATCACATCCACGGCGGAAAAGGCCTGACGATCTCGCCGTCATTTGCAATCCGCAACACGGTCTATGCCGGGCTGTCCAGGGCGGCGCTCCGGGCATTTTATTTCAACCGAGCATCCATCCCGCTGGAACCGGAATATGCCGGGCCCTGGGCGCGGGCGGCCGGACACCCCGACACGCTGATCCTCATCCACCCTTCGGCGGTGACTGTTGATCGTCCCGCGGGGACGACCATCTCCTCACCCGGCGGCTGGTATGATGCCGGTGACTACAACAAGTACATCGTCAATTCAGGCATCAGCACGTACACCCTAATGGTGGCCTATGAACACTTTCCGGAATTTTTCGGTGATCTTTCCGCCGGCATCCCGGAATCCGGCGATGGCATACCCGACATCCTCAGTGAAGCGCGCTGGAACCTGGACTGGATGCTCACCATGCAGGACCATAGCGATGGCGGTGTCTACCACAAGCTGACCTCGCCACAATTTTCCGGTGTCGTGATGCCGCATGAAGATACGGATCCCCGGTATGTCGTCATGAAGTCAACGGCAGCGGCACTGAACTTCACTGCGGTGACGGCAGTGGCTGCCCGGGTTTATGAGACGTATGATCCCGGTTTTGCCGCAACATGCCTGTCGGCAGCCAGGGCGGCCTGGGAATGGGCTGTTGCTCATCCGGACGTATATTACCGGCAGGACAAGATGAATGAGTTGTACGAACCGGCAATTGTGACCGGCGAGTACGGGGATACCGATGTCACCGACGAGTTTGACTGGGCGGCTGCAGAACTCTACCTGACTACAGGTGCAACGGAGTACCGGGATGCCCTGAATCCGGAACAGCTGACGGACAGCCTGGTTCCCAACTGGCGTGATGTCAGGGCCCTGGCCTGCATTTCTATAGCCCATCATCTGGTGCCGCATGGTTCTATGACCGGAATCCATGACCTTTCACCGGAGGATCGCGCATTGGCCGAATCATCGGTCAACTGCCTGATGTCCCTTGCCGGGGTGCTTCGTGACGAATACCGTTCATCCGCCCTGCAGGTCAGCATGGGGCACGACCGCCGCGACTTCGTCTGGGGAAGCAACGCTGTGGCCATGAACCACTCCATCCTTCTCATCCGGGCCTGGCAGTTGACGGGCGAGCGTTCCTGGCTGGATGCGGCTCTGGCCAACCTCGACTATGTACTCGGCAGAAACCCCACCGGTTATTCGTTTGTAACAGGGTATGGCACCCGGACACCGATGCATCCGCACCACCGTTCATCCGCAGCCGGCAACCAACCGGATCCGGTCCCGGGTTTTCTGGTGGGCGGACCGCAAAGCGGGCAGCAGGACGGATGCGCCTATCCATCCAACCTGCCCGCACTTTCCTACCTGGACGACTGGTGCAGCTACTCGACCAATGAAGTGGCCATCAACTGGAATGCCCCGCTGGTCTACACAACGGGGGCATTGCACGCAATTTTTTCCGGAAAAAACCGGTGATGCAACCATCGGTCCTATCACGTTCCATCACGCGCGCCCTGCAAGACATTCTGGTACCGGCATGACGGACTGCGTCCCCGGACCAGGCTCTTCTTATGGCATGGTTTAGACAGGTGACGGCAGATATGCCTGCTCGCCCTGACAATGCTCTTTTTATGGTGTATAGTGGAACGG
>SKNL01000168.1 GCA_007120555.1 Balneolales bacterium | reverse complement strand
TCGCCGCGCTGGCCTACAGTGACATCGTATCGGGCGGAAAGCAGATCAATCCCCTTGCCGGGCTGGGGCTCTGTAACAAGTACACGCATGGAAATAGTAGTTTAGGGTTCGGAAAAAGTCACCGGGAGACCGGCTCCTCATTCACGCGGATCAGAGCCGGAACGGGCTTGTCATATGCTGCAAGCGAAAGGTAATATACAAAGGGTTCCAGGACCTGCGCACACATTACATCCGGTTTTTGCCAGGATCTCAGCGTAATGCGCAGGGTATCCGCCTCCATGCTGAATTCCGGGGGCGCAAGGTGATGGCAGGGGGTGGGCAGGTGTCCGCTGATGCGCAGGTACCGGTCCGGCGGGTCAGGCGCCATGACGGCCTGCTCAACGTAGACCGGACTGTACTGGACGGTGGTGTCGCCGGACGGTTTTTCGGGAAGGTGGGTGGATGCGCCCGGAGGATCACTGCGGTTCTGCCCCCCCGAGACACATGCGCTCAAAATGCAAAGACCCAGCACCGGCGGCAGCATCAGCAGGAACGCCGGGAAAATCAGCCGGAGAAAGCGGCTCAGCTTCCCCGATGGACGGATATCACGATTTTTCATCCTGGATGTCCGTGATTTCGGCATCATTCCACATTTTCTCCAGTGCGTAGAACTCCCTTGTCTCCTCGTTGAAAATATGAACGACCACATCGACATAATCCAGAACGACCCATTTTTTGTTTTCAAGGCCTTCCTTTCGCCATACATGCTCACCGGTCTGCTCCTTGATCTTTTCGGTGACATTGTTGGCAAGAGCGCGGATCTGGGTATCCGAACCGCCCTGGCATACGATGAAATAGTCCGTAAGCGTGGTCAGATTGCGTACATCAAGTACCCGCACATTTTCTGCTTTTTTTTCAAGCAGGGCTTCGTTTATGAGGTAAACAAGCGGGGGGAATTCAGGTCTCTTTTTTCTGGTGGTGCGTGAGGTTGAAGTCTGGGTTTCGTTCATAGGCAGCGTAAAAAGGTACGTCTGGATAGGTGACAGTGTTATGTTATTGGTTGAGAGATTCGTAATCGGATCCGATCACGATGGTAGCGTCAAGATAGAAATCAGGTGAAATCTCCCTTATGATCCGGTCATCGGACAGGCCCAGTGCGCGGGCAACCCTGCGGGCGTTGTCCAGATTTCCGCTTCGGTCGATAACAAACGAGCGGGTTACGTCAAAAGTGTCGAAGTTCCCCGATTCAACCACATCGAAGCCGTTCTGGCGCATCACGGAGGTGAAACGGTTTGCCAGTCCGGACACACCGCATCCGTTGCGCACTTCCACCTGGATCACATCACTCAGGAGAAGGCTGACTTCCGTGCGCTCCGAAACAATGCGGGGATAAATGATACGTGTGAACAGGGCAACCAGGAGTATCAGCAGAAGGATGCTCAGGAAACCCAGTGCGGCATGCAGCAAATAGTGAGAACGCTCTTGTTCAGTCATTCAAATGGAAATGGAATGGTTCTCAGCGTGTTGCCGTGCTCTGTGATTTACCATGCGCGAAACGGGTCATACATGTGATTTCTGCGGTAATTGGAAGGATAGTACCCGTAGCCGTAATGTTGCGGTATCTGCTGGAAGCGGAGCTGTATACGGGTGTTTTCATTGAATTTGTAATTCAACTCGGCATTCCGGACGTAGAACTGGGGCTGATCATTCTGCCCCATGAAACCCGATCCGAAAGGAGAGTGGGACATGGAGAGATCCACCCGTCCGTACAACTGGTCGCTGAACATCATGTGCATGGTGTTCGTGTAGGTGTTCCGGTTGAACATGTCACCGCCGAACGAACCCATGATCACTTCGTAGGAGTGGTCCATCCGGAAATCCTGCAACCCCAGAAATGATGTGCGGTCCTGGTCACTAGTGCGGAGAATGGGACCCGTACGGTCAAGCGTGGATCCGGTTTCAGACCGGAATTGAGCCTGCGATTGCGCAAGCGGCATAGCCAGCAACCCGGCAAGAAGAAATACGATCGTATGGATTCTCATAGTGGTCCTGTTTGAAACGGATTGGCCGTGCATGGGTGCCGGCCGGTATGCTTTTTTACGTTATATCAACAACGTAACGAAAACATTCAAATTATGTCAAGGAAAATGAACAGATAATGCGTTTTTTTTGTGTCATTTTGGCTGGTTCCGATAATATGTTATCCAGCCGAACCTGACCGGCCATGAAATATGCGGAGGTGGAGGGATTCGAACCCCCGGTACACATAGTGTACAACGGTTTTCGAGACCGCCCCATTCGACCGCTCTGGCACACCTCCGAATGAGAGAAAAAGACTTGTAAAACGCCTCTAAAAGTATTATATTACTAAACTTTTCGCAGTTCTACAACATAATATTACATTTTTCGAAATTACTATGACCAATATGAAATTGACGGATTTCAGATACGAATTTGAGAAGATGAAGATCCCATCCCATCCCGTAGAACCGAGAGACGCTGCGAAACTGATGGTATTGAACCGGGCCGACAAGTCGATCACCCATGAGACCTTTGCCGATATCCACAAGTACTTCAACAAGGGGGACTGTCTGGTCTACAACAACACGAAAGTTTTCCCCGCCCGGCTCAAGGGGAAAAAAGAGAAGACCGACGCCTCCATCGAGGTGTTCCTGCTCAGGGAGCTTCAGCCCGAAAACAAGCTTTGGGACGTGCTCGTGGAGCCCGCCCGCAAGATCCGGATAGGCAACAAGCTCTACTTCGGGGATGATCTCGTGGCCGAGGTGGTGGACAACACCACTTCGCGCGGACGCACCATCCGTTTCCTGTCCGACGAACCCAACGAGAAGCTCTACGCCATGCTGGACGAGCTCGGTGAGATGCCGCTTCCTCCCTATATCAAGCGGAAGCCCGAGGAAGCCGACAAGGAGCGGTACCAGACCATTTTTGCACGCGAACGCGGTGCCGTTGCAGCACCTACGGCCGGCATGCACTTCACGGAGGAGCTGGTCGGCAAGCTTAAGGAGAAGGGCGTGCGCATGGTGCCGGTCACACTGCATATCGGCTGGGGAACCTTCCGGCAGGTGGAGGTAGAGGACCTGACCAAGCACCGCATGGATTCCGAAAACTACTACATTTCCGAGGAATCCGCCCGCATCATAAACGAAGTGCTCAACTCCAAAAAACACAAGGTGGTCGCCTGCGGCATTTCGGCCGTTCGCGCCATTGAGACCAGCACGACGGCCAGCGGCCATTCCAAAGCGGCCATGGGGTGGACGGACAAGTTCATCTATCCGCCCTACGAGTTCAAGATCACCGAGGCGCTGATCACAAATTTCCACCGTCCCGAATCCACCATGCTCATGCTGGCGGCCGCATTCGCCGATTTTCATTTCCTGATGCGCGCCTACCGGGAGGCCGTCGACAAGAAGTACCGCTTCTTCTCCTTCGGCGACGCCATGCTCGTTATCTGACCAATGATCCCTCCAGCCGGTGTCATCATACCGTCCGCAGGCCGGGGAAGCCGCATGGACTCCGGGCAGCCCAAGCAGTTGCTGCAGATAGGGGCGATGAGCATCCTGGGCCACACCATCACCCGCATCCTCCGGGTGGCAGCGGTGCGGCACCTGGTCATCCCCTCATCCGCCGACATGGCGGACACCGTGCACGGCATCGCCGCCAAATGCATTGAAACCGCCCGCAGGACCGGACAGGTAAAGCTGGATGTGGTCCCCGGCGGAAAAGAGCGCATGGACTCCGTGGGCAATGGGCTGCAGGCCCTTCAGGGTTCGGGAGTGGAACTGGTGATGGTGCACGATGCGGTCCGTCCCTGTTTCCCGCTGGATGCGGTCGGAGAGGCACTGAGGCTGGCGGCATCTGAAGGGGCTGCCATACTGGCCATACCGGCCAGGGACACGGTGAAGCTGGTGGACCAGTCCGGCCGCATTACCGGCACTCCGGACCGCCGCAACGTCTGGCTGGCCCAGACACCGCAGATATTCCGGATCCAAGTGCTGCTGAACGCCTACAAAAAGGCTGCCGGCACCGGATTTGCCGCTACCGATGACGCTTCGCTGGTTGAACACGCCGCCCACCCGGTGCGCGTGGTCGAAGGAAGCCCGGACAATATCAAAATTACCTATTCCGCTGACCTGTTTTTTGCAGAGCAGTGGCTGAAACATAACAGCTGAACCAAAAACCGCTGAAACCCAACCCCGCTGAAACCAAGCCGCGCAACCCCCAACCCCGCTGAAACCCAACCCCGCTGAAACCAAGCCGCGCAACCCCCAACCCCGAGAAACGCTTACCCATGAACACGATCAGAACCGGATACGGATACGATCTTCACCGGCTGTCCAAGGGACGAAAACTGGTGCTGGGCGGAGTGCGCATCCCCCATGAAAAAGGATTGGACGGACACTCGGATGCCGACGTGCTGCTTCACGCCATCACCGACGCACTTCTGGGCGCGGCCGCCATGGGCGATATCGGAGCACACTTCCCGGATACGGATCCCGCCTGGAAGGGAGCTGACAGCCGGGAATTGCTCAGGATAACAGTGGAACGGATCCGCGAAAAAGGATACCGGATCGGCAATGTTGACAGCACCGTTGTGGCCGAACGTCCGAAACTGCGCCCCTATATCGACCGGATGCGCGCCTGTATTGCCGAAGACCTGAACGTGGACGCAGACGCGGTATCCGTAAAAGCGACCACTTCGGAACGCATCGGAATGATCGGCAGGGAAGAGGGAATTTGCGCCATGGCGGTGTGCCTGCTGTACCCGGCCGGTTCGGAATAAATCAGTAAAAAATATTTTTTCTTGTTTTGTTGACATCCATTACAATAGTCCCTAATTTAAAGGTCTTTCGATATGTGCGGATAATTGCGGTTTTATGTTATTTTGAGACCATTTTGAGAATTCGCAAAGCCGCAAACCGGGTCGTGCCGGCCGGTTTTTTTGACATGCTGAATGTTTTGCCAGTGTAGCTCAGTTGGTAGAGCAACGGTTTTGTAAACCGTCGGTCATCGGTTCGAATCCGGTCACTGGCTCACACGTAATGTTCTTTAACTTTTTGAAAACCCCGGGGAGGTACCGAAGCGGTCAAACGGGGCAGACTGTAAATCTGTTGGCTATGCCTTCACAGGTTCGAATCCTGTCCTCCCCACTGCAAGTGCGGGTGTAACTCAATTGGTAGAGTGTCAGCCTTCCAAGCTGAATGTTGCGGGTTCGAGTCCCGTCGCCCGCTCCATACACAAGCCGCTATAGCTCAGAGGTAGAGCACTTCCATGGTAAGGAAGGGGTCCTCGGTT
>SKNL01000188.1 GCA_007120555.1 Balneolales bacterium | reverse complement strand
TACAACCGGTCTGATGTACAACCGGTCTGATGGTTTCATGGCACTGGTGACGGTTTCATGACTCCGCTGATGGTTTCATGGCACTGGTGACGGTTTTTTTTCGATTTTCCCTTTTTTTTTCACTGCCGCAGGATATCTTTCAGGGATAGATTCCACCAATCCGGAGAAATAGCTGCTGGTTCAATCCGGAAACCGTCACAGGTCATACCACATCATACTATAATCTCAATACCCATGGCAAAACCGTCTGACCTGCTGCATGAACTCCCCGGCCTTCACGGATTGCATACCCGCAACATCTATTGCATCGGCAGGAATTATGCGGCACACGCCCGGGAACTGAACAACCCCATACCGGAAAGGCCCGTAATTTTCACCAAGCCGCTTTCCAGCCTTACGTTTGACGGGATCATCCGCATCCCCTCTTTTGTCAAAGAGCCGCACTTCGAAACGGAACTGGTGGCCGCTATCGGAAAACCTGGCAAAAATATTGACCGCGACGATGCCATGAGCCATGTTGCCGGTTACGGCATTGGCATCGATGTCACCGCCCGGGATATCCAGCAGGAATTGAAAGCGGCGGCACACCCCTGGTTCCTTGCCAAAGGATTGGACACCTTCGCCCCGGTCAGCGCATTCCTTCCTTCCGATGATCTGCCCGATCCAGAGCAGCTGACATTCACACTGTCCGTCAACAGACAGCTCCGACAGTCCGGAGACCCGGCACTTATGCTCTTCCCCGTACCCGAACTGGTCGCGCAGCTCTCACGCTATGTCACCTTGCAGGCCGGCGACCTGCTCTTCACCGGCACACCCGAAGGCGTGGGCCTGCTCCGGGACGGCGACCAGCTGCACGCAGAACTACTCCTGGGACGGGTCGTGCTGGACGTACGCGTGGAAACATCCGGCTGACCTCCAATCAACGTTGTCGTACATCCATCGTATCCATACCAACCACTGATCATGACACCAGCAATCCTGCACCATGTCCCTCAATCCTGACACAACTTCCTTGCGTTTCCTGACCATAATCATCGCACTGTCTCTTTGTCAGGTGGCCGTAAACCTGCTTCCTTCCGCTTCCCGGGCGCAGGAAAAGCCCACTTACCTCTCGGAGGACGCTTCCTGGCTTTGGCCTACCAACGCCAGCCGTTACATGTCCTCTTCTTTTGGTGAAACCCGTGCCGCCCATTTTCACGCCGCCATGGATATCGGAACGTGGGGACACGAGGGCTATGCCGTGTTCGCCTCCCGTGACGGCATCGTGCATCGGGTGGCAATCGGTCCCGTTGGATACGGAAATGTCATCTATCTCCGACATGATGACGGTATCATCTCACTGTACGCCCACCTGCTCGACTTCCACCCACGCATCCGAAGCGTGGTCGATTCGCTGCGGCTGCAGGATTATTCGTTTGAATTTGACCGGAACATGGAAGATTTCGAGATCCGCTTCCGGCGTGGACAGCAGATTGGCTGGACCGGGTCGACCGGCGTGGGCCCCCCCCACCTCCATTTTGAACTTCGCACCCCTGAGGGACGCCCTTTCAACCCGAAACTGGCAGGTGTTTACATCGAGGATACCATCCCACCGCAATTTTCCGGACTCGCGGTGGAGCCGCTTTCTTACAACAGCACCGTCAACGGATCCCCCCGGATCTACCGGAGCCGGCCTGCCCGCCGCGGCGGAAGAAATGACTTCGGGACCCTGGATGCGAGCGGCGAAGTGGGGCTGGCCGTGAATGTATCCGACCGGGCCAACGCATCCAACAATGTCCACGCCGTCTACGAACTGAAGATGTATGTCGACGATGAGCTTTATTTCCACTCCCGCGCCGACAGCTTTTCCTATGGCCAATCCCGCCAGATGTTCCTCGACAGGGTTTTCCCGATTCTGCGCGACGAACGGCGCGGCTACCAGCGCCTCTATGTCCGTAATGCCAACACATTGCCTTTCTATCAGCATACCGGGCACACCGGCCGGCTCGACCTTCCGCCCGGGGAGTATGCCGTCCGCATTGTTGCCTCCGACTTCTACGGCAACAGCACCTCGGCGTATCTGCAACTGAATGTCACGGAACCGGAGGAAACGCAAATAACCTCCAGGTTGCATTTCCCCAGGGGATATGCCGACTGGAGGATACAGAACGGCACTGTGAGAGCCGGAGAACATGAAGGCGCTAAAAGCACCGGCGGGACCGGTTTTTCCGGAACTTCCGACTTTACCGCAGGTTCCGGGGATGTGCCGACGGGTGAAAGTCCCGGCGACCTGGCCCCTGAGTACAGTGGTGATGAAACACCCGGCAGTGCACCCCCGCCACCGCCCCCTCCTTCAGAACCCATCTTCCCTGTCAATGAGCCGCCAACTACGCTTATCTGGCACAAAAACTGGGTTCGACCCGGTTCGGGAACAGCCGAAGCCACCGGCTCACCGGAGATTGCGATCCGCCCGCTGGGATCTTTCCGGGACGAAATGCGCATCTACTCCTCCGCATCTGACGGACTGCCACTCGATATCGCCGACAGGCTCGAACTGCGAAAGGGCAACCGGGCATGGGTGCTGCACCGGGTCCGCCCCGAACACCCGGTAACCATTTACCACGACGGGATGCGCATATCCGTCAACTTCCCTCTGGACGCCTTTTTCGAACCGGTGAGCATGGGCATAGCCGGCACCTATCTAGATTTCACCCTGTTTCCTGACATTGAACCCTTCCGCCGCCCTGCCACCGTCCGCATTCTGTTGGATGAGGACCTGCGCAACCGTGAAGGTATTGGGCTTTATCGCGTAAATTCGCGAAACGGGAGATTGTCCCATGTCTCTTCACGCACGAATAAGGACGGAAGCATGATCACCGGCACCATACGCTCCGGTGGCAGCTATACCATTGCATACGATACCCTGGCCCCTGAAATATCCCGGCCTCACATCGGCAAATGGAGTCACGTCAACAGGTACTATGCAACCGTCAGTGTGGACGATGACCTTTCGGGAATCGACTACCGTTCCGCCATCGTTCATGTAAACGGGCAGCGGGGAATAGCCGAATATGACCCTGAAAAAAAACTACTGGTATTCCATCATCCGGATTTCCGGCCTCAGCGAACAAATGAAATATCGGTGACGCTGTCTGACCGGGCAGGCAACACGACCCGCAGAACGTTTACCGGTGTGCGATACAACTGACCTCGACGCGGCCGTTTTTGGGCAGGGTCTTGACGGCAACGGCCTCTCTGGCCGGCGGTTCCACAGGGAAATACTCCGCGTAAATCTCATTCACCAGGGCAAAATCCTCCATGTCCGCAAGGTAAATGGTACACTTGATGACTTTTTCCCAATCCGAACCGGAAGCCTTGAGCACCTCCCCGAGATTTTTCATCACCTGGCGCATCTGTTCCGCTGTTTCGGGTCCCGCCATTTCCCCCGTTTCGGGATGCAATCCAATCTGTCCTGAACAGAAAATCAACTGGTCATATATAACGGCCTGATTGTATGGTCCTATGGCAGCTGGTGCATGAATGGTTGATACCGTTTGTTTAAACATAAGTTTTGGTGTTTATTTTCGTTTTAATCAGTGCAATTTCGTTTCAATCAGTGCAATGAAGCCGGTTGCCACATGTAGAATGCACCGGCGAATTGCTTCCCGATGCATCGGGAAGCATCGGCACATTACTCGTATATTGCGATAACAGTGTGCTATTCTTACTTTACACAACGAAGTTTCTCAGGTAATAAAACACTTTTTTTAACATAGAGGAAATTTCCAGTCAGCTGCTGTGGACGAAACACAGTGCGATCCGGGAACCAGTTCCTCCGCAATCATACAATTCAACCCGTGAAAAAAATGAAAATCAAATATTTCCCGCAAGCACTGGCTGCCTTGGCATTGATGTTCCTGGTCTGGTCCTGCGCCGGTGACCCGAATATCGAATCAGCCCGGCTCGCCCTGGTGCAACAGGATTTTGAAGAAGTTATCAGATCTGCGGAAGCCGCCATACAGGCCAACCCGGAAAGCGGCGATGGCTACTACTATAAAGGAGTTGCCTACGCATCGCTCGCATCCGACAAACCGCCCGAGCAGCGTGTGGATGATTACGAAAGGGCCCGTGAAAACCTGATGGAAGCCCGCAGGCTGTACCGGGAGCATGAGGTAACCAGCAATGAAGCTCAAAATCTGGATGACATCATCATTGAGACCTGGGGATACGAGCATAATCAGGGTGTGGAGCCGCTCAGCTCTGACATCATCAGTTCCCCCGAGGATTCCCTCAGACTGTCGAGGCATCATTTCATCAATGCCACAACGATCAATCCGGACAGCGTTCTGAGCTTCAACCTGCTTGCTGAAGTGAACTTCGCGCTGGGCAACAACGAGGAAGCAGAAGCCATCAGCCGCAAAGTCATCTATGAAATGGAACAGGGAGACCTGTACAACTACTACCGGCTTGCTTTCTTCCTGATTGAAGATGATCGCGATGAAGAGGCCATTGAGCTGCTGCTGGAAGCGCGAGAATTATTCCCCGATGAGATTGAAATCGTTCAGGAAATTGCCAATGCCTATCTGAGAGCTGGTAAAACGGATGAAGCGCTGGAAGTGGTCCAGGAACTGATCGAACGCGATCCCGAGAACCCTCAGTACCGGCTCGTCTACGCAACCCAGGTCTACCAGTTGGTTCAGGACCTGGATGACCAGGTGCGCACCCTTCATGATGAAGTCTACGAGATGAGCAGAGAGATCCGGCAGAAAGCCCGTGAACCCGGCGCTGACCAGCAGGAGATCGAGAGAATGATCGAAGAGATGGAAGAGAAACAGGAATATTCCAATGAATTGATCGACGAGTCCTTCCGGTTCTCCGATATTGTAAAAGAGGAACTGCATCTGGCTCTTGAAGCTGACCCTGACAACCCCGATATCCACGCTACCCTGGGCATCGTTTATCAGAACCGCGGTGCGTTGATGCAGGACAAAAGGAATATGACCGAGGACATGGAAGAAGCCGAAGAGTTTGACCGTCAGGCCCGCGAGTATCTGGAACGGTCCCTCCCGCATTATGAAAAAGCGGCGGAACTGGAGCCGGATAACACGGAGCACTGGTTGTCGCTTTTCCGTGTCTACACAAACCTCGGAATGACTGAGGAGGCGGAACGGGCTCAGGAAAAAGCCGACTTGTAATGCCGATAGCCGCAGACTCCTTATCTGCAGAAATGAAACCCGGCCTTCATGAACGCTGAAGTGCTGCAGTGTATTTATGCCATATTTCAGGTATTCAGATCAGAGGACAAGCGGATCAGAGGACAAGCGG
>SKNL01000194.1 GCA_007120555.1 Balneolales bacterium | reverse complement strand
CTGATTGACCGCTACATATGGAAGGACAGCAACCAGTTCATGCGGCTTGTCAATTTCAGTTTTGCCGCAAGCACACGCTTCAGCAGCGGCGGCCCCAACGGGCGGGGCCGGTTTGAGCAGCCGAAATGGCACTATCCGGAGCATTATGACCCGCTGGACCAGTCTCGCTTCCACCCGATTGACGAGGCCATCTATCACGGGCAGGTGGAACGGGTGGACGTTCCATGGTCCATGAGCCTGAGTTTCAATTACCGCTGGCGAAGGGGCCCCGGCACCGGTATTACGCGGTCGGCCGTGATCAACGCACAAAGCATCCAGTTCCGGCTTACCCCGGAGTGGCAGGTAGGGACCTCGCTCGGCTATGACTTCATCGACAAGGAGCTCACTCCGTCCCGGTTCAATGTCACACGCAACCTGCACTGCTGGGACCTCAGCTTTCAGTGGAACCCGTTCGGGGATTTCAAATTCTTTCTCTTCCGCCTTTCGGTGCGTGATTCCCAGCTGCATGGCCTTTTCCAGAAACTT
Organism: Balneolales bacterium; assembly: GCA_007120555.1. Classification (GTDB taxonomy): domain Bacteria; phylum Bacteroidota; class Rhodothermia; order Balneolales; family Natronogracilivirgulaceae; genus SKNL01. The sequence continues at coordinate 4,803 of SKNL01000194.1, read as the reverse complement.
CCGGGACTCAACAACCTGGAACGCAGCAGCAGCCCGATCAACCGGTTCCGGTAAAACCTGCTCCCGCAGAGCATCATCCCGGTCAACTCTCTCCGGTAAAACCGCTCTCGCGCAGCAGCTGTTCGGTCACCGTGCCGGCCGATCCGCCGCTCCGGACCCCATCTTCCCTGTTCTGCATGAAGCGCAGGACATACTTGCCGAGGATATCAAACTCCAGGTTCACTCGGTCTCCCTTTTTCCGGTTTTTTATCACGGTGTGATCCCACGTGTAAGGGATTATGGCCACTGTGAACTGGTTGCCTGTTTCGCGGGCGACCGTCAGACTGATGCCGTCAATGGCTATGCTGCCGCGGCCAACGATCAGGTCGCGCCACTCCGGATCATAACCGATCGTGCACAGCCAGTTCGTGCCCTCCTTCCGGACATCCAGCATTTCGCCGGTCGTATCCACATGGCCTTGGACAAGATGCCCGTCAATGCGCTGGTCAAGGGAAAGGGATCGCTCCAGATTGACCTCCGATCCCGGCTTGAGTTCTCCCAGCGCGGTTTTGCGGAGCGTCTCCTCCACCACCTGCACCGTAACGGAGTGCTTGTCCAGCCGCACCACCGTCTGGCATACCCCGTTCACGCAAAGACTGTTGTCCACCTCCATGGCGGATGCCAGCCTGCACGATATGGTGAGCTCCTTGCCCCCGCCTATATCCTTGACGGATATGACTTTGCCCAATTCTTCAATGATGCCGTTGAACATCGGTTTTCTCCCTGTTTACCTGTGTGGATGAGTTATCAGTTCTTGCAAAAGAAACGTGCTGTCAAAAAACGATCTGGCGAGATTAATACGCTGTATAAAAAAAGTCTGTCAAAAATAACCGGTGAAAAGCATGTCGTCGCCGGCTTTGGTCCACCCGGCAGAACGGAAACCGATGATCTCGCTCATCCGTTCGATCCCGAGCCCCAGAAAGCTGCGCGTACCGCCGCCCAGCATCTTTGGCGCTATGAAGAGGTGGAGCTTGTCCACCAGATTGTCCCGCACAAGCGCCGATGCGAGCTGGCTGCCCGCTTCCACCAGGATGGATGACACCCCCAGTTCCCCGACCCTGTTGATGGCCTGTTCCAGGTTGCAGTGACCGTTGAGTTCCGGGACATGCACGGTCTTTCCGCGGAAGTAGTCGGGTTGCAGCAGTCCAAGGGCCGGATCATCAGCCTTTGCCGAAAGGCCCGGATTGCAGGTGACCCTAATGGTCTTTTCCTCGTGGATGTCGCTGAATAGATGAAGATCGGACGGCAGGGTGCCGGGCCCGTCAATCACGATGCGCCGCGGCTGGCGGCCGCTTACATGCCGGACGGTGAGCCGGGGATTGTCGAGCAGCGCGGTGTTGCGTCCCACCATCACGGCATCGTATTCGCCCCGCCACTGGTGAACGCGTTTGCGGGCTTCCTCACCGGATATCCACCGGGAGTGACCGTCTGGTGCGGCAATATAGCCATCGAGGGTCTGGGCCACTTTGAGGATGACATAGGGCTTGCCGAACCGCATGTTGAACAGGAATACTTCGTTCAGTTTCCGGGCCTCTTCTTCGAGCACGCCGGTCACCACGGCAATCCCTTTCGATCTGAGATAGGCAATCCCATTGCCGTTGACCTGCGGATTCGGGTCGGTCATGGCCACTACAACCCGCTTAAGCGGATATTTTGCCAGTTCTGGGGCGCATGGCGGGGTTTTCCCCTGATGAGAGCAGGGTTCCAGCGTGACGTAAACGGTCGCGTCCAGCAGGTCCGAGCGGTCTTTTACAGAGCGCAGGGCGTTGATCTCCGCATGTGCCTGGCCATACCGCTCATGGTATCCCTGCCCGATGAGCACACCCTCACGGGAGTAAATGACGCATCCTACCAGCGGATTGGGAGCAACGTATCCCTTTCCCTTTTCGGCAAGCCGGAGGGCCCGCCTCATTCTTTTTATATCTTCGGCGGATGCGTCATGCATACTTACATGGGCCGCTGCATCATGCGCTGCTGGGTGCGGAAATCCCGGATGTCGGCATCGGCTTTGAGTCGATCCACCCAGACCGATCCGAATACGGTGTTTTTCTGCTGCTGCAGCTCCTCACGGATCTGGCGGCGCTCCGTGGTGGTCATGGCGGCGGGATCGGCCATGGTGCGGCTTTCCACTACCATCACAAATGCGGCATTATTTCCGGTGATCACGGGCGAAAGCTGTCCCTCCGAAAGGGAAAAAGCGGCTCCCACAACTTTCGGTTCGCGGCCGGCGCCGGGAACCGTGGCGGCGTTCAGGCGAATGCGCTCTGCACTCTGGACCGATTTGCCGCTGGTTTCAGCCAGCTCCTCAAGTGAAGCGATGCCGTCCAGCATCTCGCTCACGCGCTGGGTCATGATTTCCTTGCGTTTCTGCTCACGCACGAGTGATTCCACCTGGGAGCGGACCTCATCAAGGGGACGGGTGCCTTCCGGGATTACCTCATCCACCCGGAACACCATAAACATGTCTTCGGTCTCAATGACATCGGAGATGTTTCCCCTTCTCATGTGCTGAAGTTCGTTGAGGACCATGCGGCTTTGTCCAAGTCCGGAAATGAACGGGGTGCCCTCGGTGGCTACTGCCTCCTGGACCGTAAATCCGCTGCGCTCGGCTTCGCTGACAAATCCATCCGCATGAGCGAAATACTGGAAGTCCTCGGCCTCGTTGGCCAGGCGCTGCACCGTCTCAAACGGATCGGGTTCTACATCCTGGCTCAGGTCGGCAAAACGGATGTCCCGGCTGGTACGGTCAACGATCTGGAAAAGGTAGATGCCATCATCACCGGCGAGCGGACCGATCACCGATCCGGTGGAAGCGGCGAATATGGCGCTGGCCTGGTCTGCGGGCTTGTCATCCCGTTCGATATAGCCAAGGTCGCCTCCGCGTTGCGCAGACGGACTGTGCGTGGAATAGGATTCTGCCAGGGCTGCAAACGACTCGCCCTGACGGACGCGTCCGATGAGTTCCCCGGCAAGTTCACGGCCGGCGTCACTATCCGTAAGACGGAGCTGGCGAACACGCACATAGGTCTGGTCAGCCGGACGTTCTTCCAGGAGGCGGACCATGTGCGCCCTGTTGTTGTAGACATAGGGTTCGCTGACTTCGTCCACATCCAGTTCAAACGCCTTGAGATGCTCAAACCGAACCTCGGACGCTTTCAGGAAATTTTCGAAATAGTCGGTCTCGGAGAAATGATCGGACAGGAAGCGTTCGACATTCTCTGTAACACGGAAATTATCGCGAAGCTGGTCAAGATACTGGAGTGTCCGCATCGTGTCGGCTTCTGTCGGTGCAATGGAAAATGTCACATAGGAGAAGCGCCAGGTCTTGTTTCTCTGGAAGCGGTGCTCATTGTTGCGGTAAAAGGCGCGGGCTTCCGAATCACTCACATCTATCTCATCCGAAGGAATGTCCGAAAACGGGAACCGCACAAACTGGAAGTTGGCCCGGCTGTTTTGCCGCTTGTAGTGCTGCTGCACCTCGAAGTCACTGACACGCAGCGAGGACTCGACGAACTGGTTCAGTTTCTGCTGGCGGCGCTGATCGCGAAGCTGCTGTTCGATCATGATCCAGATTTCACGGTTTTCCGGCGCCTCGATTGCATTCTGAAGTGCAACCCTGTCGATGGTCCCGTCCTCACGGGTGAACTGCTGGCGGATGAAGGGATCGGGATCATCACCGGTAACCATATCCATCAGCTCGGAATCGGTTACCGTAATTCCCATATCCTCCATTTTCTGTTTCAGTATCTTGTCCACTACCAGCTGTTCCCAGGCCATTTCTTCATACTGTGCCCGCAATTCGCTGTCAGGGCTGACTCCTGTCCGCTCCCGGTACTGCTCGGTGTAGAGATTGATCCGCTGGTTGAACTCGGCCCATGATACGGGATCGCGGTTTACTTCGCCCATGTTCCGCGGACCTGCCATCATGGCGTCAAACACCTGGGTATCGGCTAGCACCCAAAGGAGTCCGAATGAGAGGATCAGGATCCAGATAATGTACTTGGTGCCGGATCTTAGTTTTTGCATCAAACCCATAAAAAAACCTCAGAAACGTATAATTGAAAAGTGGTTTGGAATGTCGGTTACGACTTCATGTAATAGCTTGGAAAGATACGGCAATTGACGCGAATTACAAAGCTATTAGGTATAACGAAGCCATATTTGGTTTGGTGCAGAAATTCGGACAGACCCGGCATGCATGCACATCAAACCGCTCGTTCATACCGGCATCCAGCCCTGGCCTCAGAATATGTCGACCAGGCGCATGTGCTTGAGGAAGTGCCGGGGGTCTTCTTCGAGGATGCGGGAGATGTTTTTGAGATTGACGGCCATGCTGTCCAGGTTCTCATAGAGGGAGGGGTCCTGGATCAGTCGTCCCAGTGTGCCTTCACCGCTGTTGATCTGCTGCATCATCACGTGCAGCTCGGTGCTTACCCCACCCAGTTCGCTGGATATGACCGACAGATCCCGCGTTGTCGTCTCCAGGTTGGACAGAATCTCTTCCAGCTGCTGCTGGCTGTCGGCGCTCAGCGTATCGAGATTGGCAAGCGTCTGTTTCAAATGGATGATGGACGCATCCAGATCGGCGCTTCGTGCCTCCAGAAGCCGGTTGATCTGCTGCGAGGACCTGTTCAGCGCACTGATGGCCTCCCTGATATCCTCTTTGCCGCGATCCTTGAGTACATCGTCAATCTGCTCCAGCACTTCGGCCAGGCTGCCGGCGCTTCTCTCGATGTCGGGTTTCAGGTCTTCCGCAAACTCCTG
>SKNL01000201.1 GCA_007120555.1 Balneolales bacterium | reverse complement strand
ATGGTGTGGTAGACATGGCTTGTTTGGCGAGACTGACATTTCTACCATGGCACGCCTTTGATGGCCTGGATGGGGTAACTGAAAATCACCTCAAAAACAGATAAGCCAGATATCCGCCGTACAGTGCCAGCAGGAGGACCCCTTCAAGACGGCTAACCTTGTATCCGGTCCGTATGACCGGGATCATCAGCAGGGCAAGCAGCGACATCAGGATCAGGTCAGCCCGCATGATATCGGTCAGCTGCACGGCTCCCACCGTGCCGGTCACACCCAGAACAAACAGCACATTGAGGATATTGGAGCCGATCAGTGCGCCCAGGATGAGCTCGCCCTGTCGACGCAGGGCCGCAACCACGGCGGTGGCCAACTCGGGCAGGCTCGTTCCAACCGCCACAATGGTCAGCCCTATCACTCCTTCAGGGATGTCGAAAGTACGCGCAATGCCCGTTGCACCCTTGATCATCAGGTGAGCCCCCAGGATCAGAATGGCAAGTCCGGCAAGAGTGGCCAGAACGACAACAGGGGTGCTGAAGCGACGATACGCCATGTCATGCTCTGATATGGCCGGCGTGATATTGTCACGCACGGTCAGCAGCAGATAGATGACAAGTCCGGCAAGCAGGATGATCCCGTCCAGCCGGGACAGCAGCCCGTTCCAGAGCAGTACCGTCATCAGGAGGGAGACCGCGATCATTACGGGTACCTCACGTCCAAGCAGTTCCCTGGAGGCGCGTATCGGATGGAAAAGCGCCGCCAGACCCAGGATCAGGGCCAGGTTGCTGATATTCGATCCAACGATATTCCCAACGGCTATTTCACCCCTGCCGATCAATGCGGCCTCGATGCTTACAACCAGTTCGGGACTGCTGGTGCCCAGTCCGATCACAATAAGCCCGATGAGCAGCGGAGTGACCCGGAACTTCTGGGAAAGCGCCACACTGCCCCGTACCAGGAGCTCGGCACCCAGGTAAAGAAGCAAAATTCCGGCAAGCGTAAAAATGATATCAAGGGTCATCATGCATGTGCTTTTCCTGGTCAAAGGTATGGAAAAAAAGACTGCTTGTCGGGACGAGTTGTATTCCAACTTCCGTCCGCATTCGCGGATATTCCGTACATCAGAACTGTGAGATTGCCGGAATTGTTAGGAAAACAGACTAAGGTACAATATTTTTGAGTCATGACTCACATAGTTACACATTTGATACGCGTACACGGCCGGGTGCAGGGTGTTGGATTCCGGCAATTTATCCATTCCATCGCTACCGAGCGTTCCGTAACCGGCTGGATCCGAAACACCAGTGACGGATCGGTGGAGGCCATGCTGCAAGGCAGGCCTTCGGATGTCGGATCGGTGGAAGCTGCCTGCCGGAAGGGCCCTGCACTGTCGCGGGTGGATAACGTTGATTGCTATCCGGTGGATCCGGATATCCAATACGATACATTTGAGGTGCGACAAGGATAGGGGTATGCGACTATTTACCGCAATCGCCTTGCCTGATTTCGCCCGGAGCGAACTGGCGGCGATTCAACCAGAACATCCGGAAATCCGTCTCACACCAGAATCGCAGATCCATATGACCCTTCGGTACATCGGGGAGACGGACAAGGTCCGGACGCGCCGCATCACCAATGCGCTTACCCATGTCGCTTTTCGTCCGTTTGATATTGAGTTGATGGGCACGGGCTGTTTTCCGAATCCCCGGGAGCCGGCGATCCTGTGGGCCGGGGTCAGATATCATCCCGTCCTCAAGGAATTGTATGACAGCATCCAGGAAGAACTCTACCGGTTGGGTGTGCCGACGGAAAACCGCGGGTTTCATCCGCATGTGACACTGGGCCGCATCCGCAAAGCAAAAAAGGAGCGATCCGGCCCGGACAGTCCGCCGCTTCAATCGGTGATGGACAATTTTCTCCACGGGGAACCATCCCGTTTCCACGTCAAGTTCCGCATGGACCGTTTCCGCCTTTACCAGAGCCGTCTGCACTCTGGCGGGGCCATCCACCATTGCCTTCAGGAGTACCGGGCATCCTGACTGTTGTAATGTCAGAAAGTTTGGTATTTTGCTCCGTAACGACCAGTGCTTGAGGAGAAATAAACATCGCTTAACAAAATCAATTAGCATGATGGGAAAAAAAATCGTCCTCTATACCTTGCTTGCCACAGGGATTGTTGTTACTCTGGTCGGCATTCAGAATTTGTATATCTTTTGGGGTCAGGTCAGTTTTTCCGGTATGGTTGGCCAGCTGGCCGGCGTTATCCTGATTCTTGGAGGAATGGTCAATCTTTGGGTCGCCCGGCGTTTCCGTTCACAGATCAACCCGCCTCGTGACCAGGGGAAAGTATCCTGATTCACTGGAAATGAGACTCTCTAAACCATGCCATTAATCCGGAGCAGTGTGACAGGTTCAACAGTCTTATGGATTCTGATGTTAGTTGCCGGAGGGTATCTGATCATCCTGCTGCTGATGTATCTTTTCCAGTCGGCATTCATCTATTTCCCAACCAAGAACCTGACAGCCACACCCGAGGATCGCGGTCTGGAATACGAAGAGGTGTATCTCTACACCGAAGATGATCTCAGGCTGCACGGCTGGTACATCCCGGCACAGGAGGCCAGGGGAAGCGTACTCTTTTTTCATGGAAATGCGGGCAATATCTCCGGGCGTCTTGAAAGTATCATGATCTTCAATGAACTGCGCCTGAATGTCATGATTTTCGATTACCGGGGATACGGTCGCAGCGAAGGCAAGCCCACGGAAGAGGGCACCTACAAGGATGCCATTGCCGCATGGCGATATCTGACCGAGGTGCAGGATGAAAATCCGCGTGATATCATCCTGTTCGGGCGGTCGCTCGGCGGGGGGGTCGCAGCCTGGCTGGCCAGCGAGGTCGAAGCCGGCGGTTTGGTGCTTGAGTCAACCTTCACTTCGACAGCGGATTTGGCCGCAGAGATATATCCTTTCATACCCGTACGGTGGCTGCTCCGAATCCGCTATCCGGTGATCGATTACATCGACGAAATCCGCAAGCCGGTCATGATCGCCCACAGCAGGGGTGATGAAGTGATCCCCTACCACCACGGGCAAAAATTGTATGAGGCCGCATCGGAGCCCAAATACCGGCTGGAGCTGCAAGGCGGTCACAACGACGGCTTCATTCTTACCGGCCGGCATTATCTGGATGGGTGGGACCGTTTCCTCGCAGAAGTACTGGAATAAAACAGATGAACCGAAGGTCACGAAGTGCAATGTCCATGACCGAACATAATCCCGGTCACACAGGTGTATGATTATAATCGTCATGGACATTCTATGTGACCTTAGAAATCCAAAATTATAAACACAAGAAATCATCACTGTAATCATGAGTGAAAGAAAAAAACATATCATCATAACAGGAGCATCAAAAGGATTCGGGCGCGACTTGTCCGTTCATCTCGCCGAAAGCGGGACTGTTCTGCATCTGGTTGCACGGAGTGACATGTCTGATCAGGTTCACGAACTTGAGGCGCGGGGAGCTGAAGTGCACGCCTGGCGGCAGGACCTTACCCTGACCGGGGAGCTGAACGACTTCTTGGCTGGCATTGCGGCAACCATATCCAGGCAGGATACCGGTTATCTGGGCCTGGTCAACAATGCCGGAATGATCGAACCTGTCGGACCGGCCGGCAAATACGATTACCAGGACTACAAGAAAAATCTCGAGATCAATTTCGTGGCCCCGCTGCTGCTTGCGCATGCGTTCATCCAGCAGTTTCAGGCGTGGAGCCCGGTGAAAAGAGTGGTCATGATATCATCCGGGGCTGCCGGAAAGCCCTATCACGGATGGAGCCACTATTGCAGCACCAAGGCAGGGGTGGATATGTTTGTGAGGACCATCGGCATTGAGCAGGAGAAGCAGAGATACCCGGTGGAGATCATGGCATTCAACCCCGGGCGCATCGGTACCGATATGCAGAAAACGATACGGGAGACCAGTGAGGAAGACTTCCCCATGGTGCACGATTTCATCTCAGCATACAGAGAGGGGAAAATCGGTGATTCCAGTGAGATCGCAGGCGGGCTGGCGCGGCTGATGATGGCCGAGTTTTTTCCGTTTGGTGAAGTCCTGAGCAAAAGAGATTTATGATTATTATGATTGATCCTGTGGTCAATCTGCATGGACCCGCGAATGATGCATGGACCCGCGAATGAGTTGTGACCAGGCAATCCATTTTCTGCCTCCGACATATCCTGTCGGCCGGAAAAAGGAGCTCATGAAAAGTCAAGAATGAATGTCTTATTATTTATGAGTAGTTTTTGATTTTCAACCCAATTCCGGACCTTTTATGTGCCAGTTTTCTCACCTGCATTGCCATTCCCAGTTCAGCCTGCTTGATGGTGCCGCCGCCATATCGGGGATGATCGCCAAAACGGCAGAGCAAGGCATGCCCGGGATCGCCATTACCGATCACGGGAATATGTTCGGAGTGCCTGCTTTCCTGAATGAGGCGAAAAAAAAGGGCGTGAAACCGATCATCGGTTGTGAATTTTACATCACGCCGACCACCATGTCCGACCGGGAAAACCGCGAACAGTATCACCAGGTGCTGCTGGCCAAAAACCGGAAGGGGTATTTCAACCTGGCCCGGCTCAGTTCACTGGGCTATGTGGACGGGTTCTACTACAAGCCGCGCATCGACAGAAAGATACTGGCCGAACACTCGGAAGGACTGATCGCCACCACCTGCTGCCTGCAGAGCGAGATAAACCAGGCCATCCTCAGAAAAGGGCAGGCCGAGGCGAAAAAGCTGTTTGAATGGTATCTGGAGCTGTTCGGGGAGGATTATTACATAGAGCTTCAGCGGCACGGACTGCGCGATCAGGATGTTTGCAATGAGGTATTGGTGCGGTGGAGCCGGGAGTATGGCGTCAAAATGATCGCAACCAACGATTCTCACTATGTAGAAAAGCAGGACTCCGAAGCGCACGACATCCTGCTCGCCCTGCAGACCAATGCGGATATCAACGATCCCAATCGCTTCCGCTTTACCGATGACCAGAACCGGCTCAACCCGGAGTTTTATCTCAAGACGCCGGACGAGATGAAGGAGCTTTTCAGTGACCTTCCGGAGTCCATCGAGAATACCCAGGAGATCGTCGATAAAACCGAAAACATCACGCTGAGCTCCGAACTGCTGCTGCCGCATTTCAACGTGCCGGAACCGTTCAGGGACATGGATGACTACCTGCGGCACCTTGCTTATGATGGAGCAAAGATCCGTTACGGTGAACTCACGGAGCAGGTCAGCAGCCGCATCGAGCAGGAACTTAAGATCATCCGGGATATGGGTTTTGCCGGGTATTTCCTGATCGTGGAGGGATTTACGACCGAAGCCCGCAACCGCGGTGT
>SKNL01000158.1 GCA_007120555.1 Balneolales bacterium | reverse complement strand
TCATGATTTCATTGCCATACCCCTCAACGCGTTCCAGGAACACAAACTGGCGCACGCCCATTTCACCGGTAATGCGGGTGAAGAAGGTCAGAGGCAGCTCGATCATCGGGTGGAAACCGACGAATCCACCTATTCTGGGATACATCTCCTCAATGGGAAGGGTTGCGTGTCCGCATCCGAACGTGTGTACCCATCGTTCGGCTTCTATGGAATCGGCCATCAGTGAAGCTGCTTTTAGGATATTCTCCATCTGCGTCTCTTCGATCTTGTCCAGTACATTCCTGGTGTTATTCATCCATTGTTTTGCAAGCTTCATAGTACGGGTTCCGATATGGTTAATGGTGGTAAATGGTATGAGTGAAGATCGTCAGGATCCGGACGGCGGTTCTGCCTGACCCGAAGACGAATCTCTCCTGCCGGACGGCGGTTCTGCCTGACCGGGCGCCGGACCTGCCTGGATGGATGATGGCACCGCCTGGCCGGACGCCGGCATCCTTGCCATAATGACCTGAAACAGCAGGAAGGAGACGGCAATACTCCCGGGGATCATCAGGAGTCCGTTGCGCAGCCCATGCCCTTCGGCTATGACGCCGATGATCCAGGGCACCAGCATGCCGCCAATGAGCGCCATCGCCAGCACTACGCTGAATGCCGTGCCGGAGAGTTTGGCGTACAAATCCCCGACGAACGCCAGGATCACCGGAAAGACTGCGGCAAAACCGATACCCGCCAGCATCATGCCTATGACACCTGTCGTCGTACTGCCGGACATAAGCATGATTGAAGAACCGGTGAAGGAGAGAAGGAAACTGAACCGCAGGATTGTGGCGGAAGGCACCCTCAGCAGCATGTAACCCAGCACGACCCGGGCCATCATAAGTGCGAACCAGAACAGCGACAGGAACAGCACCGCCCGGTTGGCATCCACTGCCAGTTCTTCCACGAAAAACGTGGCCGACCAGCCGCCCATGGACATTTCAAGTCCGCTCTGAAGCATGAGTATGATCCCGAAAAGCAGCAGCGTGCGGTCTTTGGCAAGGGCAAGCCCATCGGCAAGCGGGAATCCCTGGGCATGCTTTGGGCTGGGAAACCTGAGAAAAAGGAATAGCATAAACGGGAGGATGATCATGACACCCACACCGGAAATCAGGATTTCGTAGGAATAATGGTCGAGCATGCTTCCAAGCAGCAGCGGAACGCCGAACGCCCCGACCCCGAAGAACACACCAAGGTAAGTGAGCCGCGATCCCCGTTTACCCTCGCTGATGTCCGAGACCAGCGCATTGGTCCCGCCGTTGATCGCGCCGCCGGCAAATCCGGTGAAAAAAAGCGCCAGGCGCAGCATGTCCATGCCCGGTGCAAAGGCAATACCCTGGAATCCTGCAACGATCAACCCGGCACTTATGATGAGCAGCGCCTTGTAACCAAACCGGTCCACCAGCGGACCAAAAACCAGCGATCCCGCCAGCATTCCCAGACTGAGCAGCACGAAAAGTGAGCCGGCATCCGCCTTTCCGATACCGAATTTCAGGATGACAGACGGCAGGACCGAACCCAGCACGGCCATTACGATTCCAAAGATCAGCATGCCAAAGCATGCGGACATAAACACCAGTTTTTTATTGTAATGTGCCATTATTTCTTTTCTGTCTTTGTTATCTCATTGCTGCAAAATACTTTAAACTGCATTTTTTTACATTCTTTTTATATTCATGCCAATTTCTCCCCAAGCCCGAGCTTCCCGGCACCGATGAGACCGGCATCCCCGCCAAGTTGCGATTTTTCGAGACGGACCTGTTGCATGCTTATGGGCTGAGCCCATTTTTGTGCTTCGGCAGCGATGTCATCCAGGTAGTTTGCGGCCGGACCAAAGACACCGCCCCCGAATATGATTTTTTCCGGATTGAAGGTGCTCACCAGGTTGGCTACGGCCATGCCCCAGCAGCGGAGGGCATCTCCGATAACCCTGGCAGCGGCAGGGTCCCCGGCTTCCGAAGCCTCAAAAACATCCTGTGTGCTTATTTCACTCACCTTCTTCGATCGCAGCACGCTTTGCATCCCGGGCTCCATCTCAAGCAGATCACGCGCCGATTTCACAATTCCGGCACCCGATGCGTGATATTCAAAATATCCGCAGGATGCGTATTCCTCCCTGTAATCCGGATTCAGGCTCATCCATCCGACCGCCCCCGCTATATCGCCGTGACCGCGGATAACCCGCCCGTCGCAAAGCACCCCGGCACCGATACCTGTCCCGACCGCAAGAAAAATGGCATTCGAACAGCCACTTGCCGCACCCAGCCATGCCTCTCCGAGGATATAACAAGCGCGGTCGCTGTCAATGCGCACCCGGATTCCGTTATCCGCCACGGTCCGCGACACTTCATCCAGCAGCGGATAATCATCCCATCCCGGAATATTCGGTGCCCAGACCGTACCCCTCGCCGCACGGTAAATCCCCGGAACCGATATCCCGATACCGGTCACCTGCTCCCCGCCGAAAGTTGCGAAAGTTGCGTTGGAAGCGCCGGCATCTTTCCTGCACCGCCCGCCAGCCTGGGAACCGGCGTTACCGCCAGCCTGTCCGCCGCCGTCCATCAGCTCCGCTATCTCTTTCACGATGAGCGCTCCCACGTCACGGCCGCTCCTGCCGGCCAGAGGCGTGACCTTCCTGTCAAGTATCTCCCCCGACTCACGGAACACGGCCACCGCCAGCTTGGTCCCTCCCAGATCCACTCCAAATACCGCCATAATGAAAGCCCTGTTTGTAATTTGCCAATGTGGAAGAATGCGAATGCTTGAAAGAAAAAGCAGCAGCGCGAACACGAATACGGCACGGTGCTGACTGAAACCCGGGTACTGCCTTGAGGTCACGGAAACAGGTCCAGGTTCCTGCGCTTGCCGAATGCACTGATGTTGAGCGTCACGGCATAGGTTGACCGGGCCAGGGCGCCCCGCACCCGCGCCAGCGACGTGTAGTAGTCGAAGTAGGGGAAGGCCGAAATATCACCGACAATAAACTCATACCGGGAAACCGCCTCCTTCCACGTGTCAAAAGACTCCGTGACATCGACAAAAATATAGGGTTCATAGCCCTCCATATCCTCCCAGTTTTCAGCAAAGTAGACTCCCCGGATTCCACGGTGCCGCGGGTGCTCACTGTCGATTCCCTCCAGGGATGCCAGCAGAATGGCATCGGTGACGACAGCCCATGTTGTGCTGTGATCCCGGTGAATGCTGTTCTTCCAATGCGTGATAATGTGGGTGGGCCGGACCTGCCTGATGACGTCGTTCACATACATGCGGGCTTCCTCGCTGTCAGGGATTTCCGCATCGCGGTAGGGGCCGAAAAGCACCTCCGCACCCAGGATTTCCGCCGCCATTTCTGCTTCGCGGCGTTTCTGTTCGCCATACGCTTCCGGCGTCATGCCCGGATGGCCGCGCTCACCAAGCGTCAGGTGCAGCATCACAACCCGATCGCCGTTTGCGGCATGTTTGGCCAGCACCGCTCCGCAGGAAACCTCCATGTCCCCGGCATGTGCTCCGATGGCCAGGATCGTCCGGGGAGTATCCGCGCCCGATCTGCTCTCACTGAGTTCGCTGGCATATCCCTCCGCTCCTGCAAAAAGTACTCCCAGGGACACCATCACCATCCACCCAATTACCCATTCCTGTCTCATAATAACCTCGATATGATTTCAAAGCCGGTTGTTGTCACGCATACCCTTATCCTAATAATATCCGACTACCGCCTCACACCGCCAAATTAATCTGCGGCTATTCAAAATGCTACGTCTGAAAAAAATCTGTAACAATGCCGACGCTGCATTCTCCTCTTTTACATGGAATCGAGAACTATGCAATAATTAGTGAAAAGGTCATCTGCGAGAGCTGATGCCGCGAGGGTTACATGAGACCTGAAAAATTTGAACCAGTTGTAGATGCCCGTGACTTTTTTGAGAACTCAGGGACCGGAATAATCATTATTGAGGAAGACGGCGCCATTAGTCTGGCGAATGAAGAATTTGCGCGCAAATCCGGCTATTCACGTCATGAAATAGAGGGAAAGATCCGGTGGATGGAACTGGTCCACGAGGACGATGTTGACCGCATGACCAAGCTCCACCGGCTGCGCCGGAAAAAGCCGGAGAACGTACACTCGAGTTACAATTTTCGCTTTAAAAAGAAAAGCGGCCTGTCGGGGGAGGCCATGCTTACGGTCATGCTAATTCCCGGAACCCGGAAAAGCATTGTTTCCCTGGTGGATATGACCGGACGTCGGATGGCGGAGGAAGCGTTGCGCTACCAGAGGTCACTTCAGCAGCTTCTGGTGGATCTGGCCAAGGGGTTCATCAACATCATCCCGGACAAGGTTGATGCGTATCTGGAGGAAATGCTGGCCTCGATCGGTTCCTTTACGAAAATGGACCGGATCTACATTTTCCTGCATGACCATGACCGCCAGACGACCAGCAACACCCACGAATGGTGTGCGGAGGGAATTGCTCCGGAAATAGATAATTTGCAGGACATTTCGTTCCGGTTGCTTGCGGACATCCTTAAAACCCACAGAAAAGGGAGTGTTTTTCACATCCCGGATGTCCTGGCCATGCCGGAAAGCGACAGCATGCGCCGTATCCTGGAGCCGCAGGGAATAAAGTCCGTTGTGTTGCTTCCGCTTCAGCATGAGGATACGGACCTTGGGTTCGTCGGCTTTGATTCGGTCAGGCAGATGCGGCTGTTCGCCGGGACGGAGATCGACCTGCTCAAGGTGGCGGCCGAGATCATCTCCAATGCGCTCATCCGCCAGCTGAAGGCCCGCACCATCCAGAAGAACCTGGATGAAAAAAACATTTTGCTGGCCGAGATCCACCACAGGGTCAAGAACAATATGGCCATTATATCCAGCCTGCTCACTCTGCAGTCCGATTTTTTCAGCACCGAAGAAGAGACCAAGGCGGTCCTGGAGGATATGCAGCAACGCATCAAATCCATGGCGCTGGTCCACGAGTTGGTCTATGAGCACGACAACCCTGCACATATCAATTTCGGCGAGCTTCTAAAAAAGCTGGTTTCGGGATTCGCCAAGGTGTACAACGACAAGGTGATCGATGTGGCGATCCAGGCCGATGATGTCATGCTGGACCTGAACCAGACGATTCCCTTCAGCTTGCTGGCCAATGAATTGCTCGTGAATGCCTGCAAACACGCCTTCAAGGACCGGAAACATGGCCTCATTGATGTGCTGTTTGAAAAAGGCACCGACCATATGCGGTTTCTCGTGAAGGATAACGGGGTGGGTCTGGACGACACCGACATGCTTGAAAACCCCAGGACGCTGGGTTACACCATTATCCGCACCCTGGTCATGCAGCTGGAAGGCAAGCTCGACATCCGGTCCGATGACGATGGATTCATTGCGGATGGGCGGTTCCCGCTGCAAGG
>SKNL01000207.1 GCA_007120555.1 Balneolales bacterium | reverse complement strand
TCCTCCGGTGGTGCCTCCTCCGGCTTTTCGCCGGCATACTCCGGCATCAGTTTCTTGTAGAAGACGATGAGGGTGATGATGGATACGGAGATAGCCATGTCCGCCACGTTGAAGATGTACGGGAAGACGTCGAAATCGCCAATACGCAATTTGAAATGGATGAAATCGACCACGTGCCCGTCCAGCACCCCTCCGTAGCCGCCGACGCGGGCCATGAAAATACGGTCGGTGATATTTCCCAGCGCCCCACCCACAATGAGCCCCATACAGGCCATGTAGCCCAGATTCGCTGGTTTCATGGTTTTCCAGACGTAAATCAGGATGATCACGGTGGCCGCGATGGCAACCAGGCTGATCACCCACGTATCGGCCCAGTGAATGCCCAGCGCCATGCCCGGATTCTTCGTGAAATTGAATGCAAGCCACCCCTCAATCAGCGTGTAATTATGCAGTTCGGGGGTGGTGCGTATCCAGTATTTGCTGAGCTGATCCAGCAGGAGCACAGCGAGGGCCGTAACTCCGAACACGGTCAGTTTCCTGCGGGCCTGAGTCAAAACGGTTATCGCCTTTTCAGTTTGGCTTCGATGCTGATCTGGGTGTGAGGCACCGCTTCCAGCCGTCCTTTTGAAATTTTCTTTCCGGTTACCTTGCAGACACCATAGGTCTTGTTGTTGATGCGATGGATGGCATCATCAAGGTATTTGATGAACTTGCGGGTCCGGTTGTACAGCATGTAGGTCTTCTCTCTCTCCTGGGCATCCGTGCCGGCATCTGCCATATGAAATGAATATGCAGACTCATCCGATGAGTTCTCTGTGCTCTCTTTAAGCGCATCCATAAGGATATTCAGATCCTTATCGGCCTCTTGCCGCTTTTTCATAATGATACCGCGAAAGTACTCCAGTTCCTCGTCGCTGTACGGGGATATGCGCTCCCCTTTGTCTTTAGTTTCCTTGCTCATAGCTGCAGAGGATTAATAGTTGGTATTACGTTGAATCGCAATGGTACAGCTTTTATCGTCAATTTCCCACTGCTTTACAAAATCGAAATCACTGACAGTGCCGAATTCTATGGCTTCAGCCAGTGTTTCGCGCTTTACATATTCCTTCATGGACTGAATGGAAGAAATAACTTCGTCGTCACCGTCCAGAAAGATATCAATACGGTCGGTAAGCTCATAATTTGCTTCCTTCCGCATGTTCTGGATCCGGTTTACGATTTCACGGGCCAGCCCTTCGCGGACCAGCTCGTCGGTGAGTTCCGTATCCAGGGCGACGGTAATGCCTGATTCGGCCTCCACTGACCAGCCTTCCAGGCCGTGCCTCGTTATGATTACATCGTCGGCGCCAAGCGTGACCGGATCTCCATCCTGAAGATCCAGCTGCAAGGAACCACTTTTTTCAAATTCGGTTATCTGCTCCGTAGTGAGCTGCTGCACCGCCGACGCCACCGATTTCATCCGCTTGCCCAACTTCTTGCCCAACACCGGATAATTGGGTTTGGCACTTTTCTGGACGATTCCGGAATCGTCGTCGACGTACATTATCTGCTTAACGTTTACTTCGTCTAATATAATATCTTTTACAGAATCTATTGCCTTTCGTTGTTCCTCACTGTTGGCCGGCACAATCAGCTTGGAAAGTGGCTGGCGCACATTGACATTGATCTTGTTGCGGATGCGCAGCACAATCGAGGAGATGGTCCGGGCCATATCCATCCGGTATTCCAGCTCACGGTCGATCGCCGTCTCTTCCACGGCCGTGTAGAAGGTCAGGTGGACCGACTCTTCCTCGAATCCGGTCACGCCGTTCAGGTTGCGGTAGACCCATTCGCTGAGGAACGGGGCGACCGGACTGGCCATCTTGGCCAGATTCACCAGGCATTCATACAGGGTCTGGTACGCAGCGGTCTTGTCCAGGCTCTTCCCCTCTTTCCAGAACCGGCGGCGGTTGCGGCGCACATACCAGTTGCTCAGCTCCTCGGCAAAACGCTCGATCTCGCGCACGGCACGGGTCGGCTCGTAGTCATCCATGAAGGAATCCACCTTTTTGATGGTGGTGAACTGGCGGGAAATGATCCAGCGGTCCATTTCGGAACGGTCCGGGTACGGGATGGGCACACCGGAATAGGTCCACTCGTCAATATTGGCATACATGGCCAGGAAGGAGTAGGTACTCACCAGTGTGTTGAAAAACTTGCGCTGGGTCTCCTGGATGCCCTCCTCGTTGAACTTGAGGTTCTCCCACGGCGACGAGTTGCTCATCATGTACCAGCGGCTCGTGTCCGCCCCGTACTTGCTGATCAACTCGAACGGGTCGACCGTGTTATTCTTGGTCTTGCTCATCTTTTCGCCCTTGGCGTCGAGCACCAGTCCGTTCGAGACCACATTGAGGTAGGCCGGTGAGTCGAAGAGTATGGTGGCAATGGCATGCAGCGTATAGAACCAACCGCGGGTCTGGTCCACCCCCTCGGCAATAAAGTCGGCCGGAAAGTTCTCCTTGAATTCCGCCTTGTTTTCAAAAGGATAGTGTCGCTGGGCAAAGGGCATGGCGCCCGAGTCGAACCACACATCCAGCAGATCGGGAATGCGGCGCATGGTGCCGCCGTCGTCGGCTTTCCAGGTGATCTCGTCGATATACGGACGGTGCAGGTCCAGCTCCTTGCCGGCGTCGAGCCCTGCCTTCTCGCGAAGCTCTTCGATGCTGCCGATGCAGACGATCTCCTCAGGATTCTGGTCGTTGATCCAGAACGGCAACGGTGTACCCCAGTAGCGCTGGCGGGAAATGGCCCAGTCGACGTTGTTTTCAAGCCATGCGCCGAAACGGCCGGTGCCGGTGCCGGGCGGCTTCCAGTTGATTTTCTGGTTCAGCTCGACCATCCGGTCGCGGACTGCAGTGGTGCGAATGAACCACGATTCGACGGGATAGGACATCAGCGGCGTGCCCTTGCGCCAGTCATGCGGATAGTTGTGGAGGTACGTCTCGTGCCGGAACATGCGTCCCCGCTCCTTGATATTGCGGATGATGCCCTTGTCGGCATCCTTGAACCACTCACCGGCAAAGTCCGTCACGACAGGCTCGAAACGGCCCTCGCGGCTCACGGGGTTGAACATCGGGATGCCCTCACGCTTGCAGACGTCGTAGTCGTCGGCGCCAAAAGCAGGGGCGATGTGGACGATGCCGGTGCCATCCTCCAGTGTCACAAAATCGGCCGGGACCACGCGCCAGGCCTGGTCCCTCGAAATATGATCGAGCGCATAATCGAACATCGGCTCGTATGTGCGGCCCACCAGCGCGGCACCCTTCATCTCCTGCACCACCGCGTATCCATCCCCCAGAACCTTGGAAGCCAATGCTTTGGCCATGATGTAGAACGCCTCTTCGCCATTGTGCTCCACACGGACTTTCACATAGTCCAGCTCCGGATGCACGGCCAGCCCCATGTTGGAGATGAGCGTCCAGGGCGTGGTGGTCCAGGCCATGAAGTGCGTGCGCTCCTCTCCGTCCACCGGAAACGTGACATAGACCGAAGGATCCTGAACCTCCTTGTAGCCCAGGCTCACCTCGTGCGAACTGAGCACGGTGTTGCTGCCGGGAGAGTACCACTGGATTTTATAACCTTTATATATGAGGCCCTTGTCGAACATCTGCCGCAGCGCCCACCAGACCGACTCAATGTAGTCGTTGTCGAAGGTGACGTACGGGTCATCCAGGTCCACCCAGTAGCCCATGCGGTTGGTGAGACGGTTCCATTCGCCGGTGTACCGCAGCACGCTTTCGCGGCATTTGGCATTGTATTCGGCGATGCCGTACTCCTCGACCTGCGCGCGGCCCTGCAGCCCGAGCTCCTTCTCCACTTCAATCTCGACCGGCAGCCCGTGCGTGTCCCAGCCGCCTTTGCGGTCCACTTTGAACCCTTTGAGCGTTTTGTACCGGCAAAACAGGTCCTTCACCGTGCGGGAAAGTACGTGGTGGATGCCGGGACGTCCGTTCGCTGTGGGCGGACCCTCATAAAACGTGAACGGAATCCCATCCTGGCGGGTGGATACGCTTTTGTTGAAAACGTCATTCTCCTTCCACCAATCCAGAATTTCAAGTTCCGCTTTGGCGTACTGTAACTGTTTGACTTCCTTGAATTTCTTACTCATACATCGAGAAGGGGTTCGCTACATTTTATTTTTTACAAGAGCGACAATATACGAAACTTTCAAGACAGCATTAACGTGTGTGCCGGAACTACTTTTTCCCGCTTGTTCCATCATGAGTGCTTCGTGCGCCCTTTTCAACCATACTATCCGCACGCTTCAACATACGCTCCAACATAAATATGTCAGCCTGAACGCATCGTCAACCTGCACGCTTCAACATGGATGCATCAGCCTGAATATTCGGAGGCATGCACACCTCAATAACTGTTTCAACCCTGAACAGGAAAGTAAGCGCATCCGACAGCAATAAAAATAGATCATTGGAAAATTATAAAAAAAGTGGCTTTATTACTGCAGAATTGACTGAAAGCAACACACAGCGCCCCGGGCCGTGACGCTTTAATACCCATAACATACTATCATGCAAAAGGTTACAAACCTGGATCTCAGAACTGTTACCGACGAAGACCCTCTCCGCATCTGTTTCGTATGCCTCGGAAACATCTGCCGAAGCCCGACGGCAGAGGGCGTTTTCCAGCACATCATCAATAAAAACGGATTTTCTTCACTTGTGGAAGTGGACTCTGCCGGCACGGCCGCATACCATGTGGGGGAACCGGCCAATAGCAAAAGCCGGATGGTAGCCGACCAGAACGGGGTGGCCCTCAACTCCAAGGCGCGCAAATTCGAGTACTCCGACCTGGAGTATTTCGATCTGGTGATTGCCATGGACAAGGAGAACCTGCGCGATCTGCAACGGCTGGACCGGAAAGGGCATTACCGCAGCAAGATCTTCCTGTTGCGCGACTTCGATCCCGTGCCTGGCGACCGCGAAGTGCCGGATCCCTACTACGGCGGAATCAACGGTTTTGAAGTCGTGTACGAAATTGTGCTGCGCAGCTGCGAGTCACTGCTAGATGCGGTTCGCCCCCACATCAAGAACGGATCGGACAGATCATGACCCTCTCTCCCGCACTCATGGATTTTTTTCTCGAGCAGACCGGTCAGGAAGTGACCGGGGACACACCGGTCGGCGGAGGCTGCATCAACGACACCATTCAGGTCTCCCTGCAGGACGGCAGCCGCTATTTTGTCAAACAAAACAAGATTTCGCTGCGCGACATGTTCGAAAAAGAGGCGGCGGGACTGCAGCTGCTGGCGGATGCGACCGGCGAAACCGGCGAGTTACGCATCCCGGAAGTAACCGGCCTCGCGGAAGACCATGAATCCGGACAGGCCTTCATGATCCTCTCCTTTGTTGATGAAGGGCGCCGAAGCGGCGATTTTGACCGGCGTTTCGGACGCGC
>SKNL01000090.1 GCA_007120555.1 Balneolales bacterium | reverse complement strand
CGGTTTCATTGGCCAGAAACTCCTCAAACAGGAATGAAGCCGCGGCAACCTTGCGGGCATCCTCAAGCTGTTCGTCATCGCACAGGTCCGGGTACTCGTCGCGGAACGTGAGGATCTCGCTGGGTTCCAGGCCGACCAGGCGGTAGTCCGCATCCACAAGGGGTTTCAGATCCCGGATGTTCCGGATGGAAATTTTTTTGGCCGTATCCAGTATCCCGCGTGAAATTTGAGTGCGGCCGCTTTCGAGCGGACCGATGACCTTTACCTCGCAACCGAGGGCGCGAAGCACGTTCAGGGCCGCTTTTGCAACCGACGGCTCGTGATAGTCAGTGAACCAGTCGACGATGAGTGCTACTTTTGTTTTTTCCGCGGGGGTAGCGTTTGCTGTTCCGGTGGAACCCGCTTTGCCGGTGAGACCCTTCTGGCTGCCGTTTTGTCCGCCCCCGGTTGGCCGGATTGTGCCATGTGGCAAATCGTTTGTCTGTTCGCCGTGTTTCCGGTACCAGCGCATAAAGGTCTGCAGTGCAAAATCGGGCAGTTTGCGATCCGGGTGGATGTTCAGGAGCTGCTGGTAGACGCCCTTGACCGGACCGAGTCCGTTCAGGAAATTGACAATAGGGGCTAACAGGCCGGCAAGCGGATAGACCAGGGCCGCGTTGCCAAAGAAGCGCGATGCCAGCGGGATGCCCTTCTCGCGATGCCAACCGTGCGTAAACTCGGCTTTCAGTTTGGCCATGTCGACATTGGCGGGGCACTCGGACTTGCACGCCTTGCAACTCAGGCACAGGCTGAGGGCTTCCTTGATCTCTTCGGAGGTGAAAGCGTTTTGCTGCTGGCCGGAGAATACCTGACGAAAGACGTTGGCGCGGCCCCGGGTACTGTCTATTTCATCGAGCGTTGCCATGTAGGAGGGACACATGGTGCCGCCGCTTTCGGCTTTTTTGCGGCATACGCCGGCACCGTTGCAGAGCTCGACGGCCGGACCGAACCCCTTCTCCGTCCGCCATTTGAAGACGGTATCCACCTCGATCTCCTGGTACGCAGGCGAATAGCGCAGGTCGGTATCCATCGGGTCGGGATCGATGATCTTGCCGCGGTTGAGGATGTGGTCCGGATCCCAGATTTGTTTGACTTTGCGGAGCAGCCGCATCACATCCGGTCCCACCATTTTTTCGATCAGGTGCGACCGCAGCCGTCCGTCCCCATGTTCGCCCGAGAGCGAGCCGCGGTATTTTTTTACCAGTTCAGCAACCTCCTCGGCAATCGCCTTCATCTTGTCGAGGCCTTCCTGCGTTTTGATGTCCAGGATCGGGCGCAGGTGCAGCTCGCCGACCGACGCGTGGGCGTAGTAGACGCTTTGCGTGCCGTACTTGTCGAGGATCTGCTTGAATTCGGCGATGTAGTCGGGAAGGTCCTTCACGCGCACGGCCGTATCATCCACAAATTCGGGGGAGTTGGAGTCGGCCAGGTGCCCCATGAGCAGGCCCAGTCCCGCTTTCCGGAGGTTCCAGACGCGGGCCATTTCCCCCGGTTTTTCCATGAGTGAATGCGCGTAGCCCTTCTTTTCGGCGATCAGTTTCTCCCTGAGCCGGCGGGCGCGGTCGCGAAGCTCGTCCATGTCGTCGCCCTGGAATTCGATGATGAGCAGGGCCATGGGCTCGCCTTCCAGGAAGAACCGGTTGCGGCGCTGTTCGATGTTGCCCTTGGTGGCATCCAGGATGAAATTATCTATCAGTTCGACGGCGGCCGGTTCGAAGGCGACCGCGTCCACCGTGCTTCGCAGGGCTTCCTGGAGGGATGCGAACTGGGGGATGAGCAGCAGTTTGTGCTTTTCGACCGGTTCCAGCCGGACGACCGCCTCGCTGATCATGGCCAGGGTGCCTTCGCTTCCGCTGAGCAGCTCGCACAGGTTGAAGGGACGTCCGCCGGGGGTGATCGGGTGCATTTCACAGAGCCGGTCGAGGGCATAGCCGGTGTTGCGCCGTTTGACATCCGGGTGCGGGTAGTTTTCCAGGATGAGTTCGCGGTTGTCGGCCAGCAGCTGGTACATTTCCCGGTAGATGCGGCCTTCGGGCGTCTGGAGCTGCATTTTTTCCTTCAGTTCCGATTCGGAGAGCGGTTTGAACGTGGCGGGCGATCCGTCGCTCAATACGACATCCAGTTGCAGGACGTGCTCACGGGTTGTTCCGTACTTGATGGAGTAGGAGCCGCAGGAGTTGTTGGCGATCATGCCGCCGAGCATGCACCGGTCGGTGGTGGAGGTGTCGGGGCCGAAAAGGAGGCCGTGTTCGCCGGCAGCACGGTTGAGCTGGTCGCGGATCACGCCCGGCTGCACGCGCGCGGTGCGTTTTTCGGGATCGATGTCCAGGATGTGATGCATGAACCGGGAGATATCGGCGATGATGCCGTCGCCGGTGGTCTGTCCGGCCAAACTGGTACCCGCAGCCCGCATGGTGATGGGGAGATTGTCGCGGCGGGCACGCTCAATGATCTGACGAAAATCGTCCTGGTTTTTCGGGAAGGTGACAGCGGCCGGAAGTTCCTGGTACAGCGAGGCGTCGCTGGAATAGAGCTGGCGCGTGAGCGTATCGGAGAAAAAGGTCAGTCTGGATGACATGGGAAGTACTATCGGCTGGATTTTTGCACGGTAAGCGGCATTATGCTGGCGGGCAGGCTGTAAACGGTTTCCAGAGGGAACAACGGCACTGCCTGTTTCTGTCCGCTGTAAATAACAAGACAAGATAGAAATTCAGGGGATAATTAGACAGGCGGAATACGCATTGGGGAAAGCCGCCTGATTGCCCGGGATCTCCTCTGAAATGACAGGTGGACGACTTTGGCGAAAGCAGCATCCACAGGAAGGGAACGGCCGGAAGTTTTTTTCCGGGCGGGATTTTTTTGTTGTGCGGACATGGCTTCCAATACTTAGTTTTCTATATTGGGCATTAAGTATGGGAATTCTTGCGAAATGAAGACCGCCATGCGGGTATGCCGGTTATTAATATCCATGGCGATTGCAAAAAAACGGAAAAAAAAACGAGTGCTACTATGACTAACAATGATAGCGGCGACAATATGGGCCGCGTAATATTCCTGTCTATAATTGCCGCTCTGGGCGGGTTTCTGTTTGGGTACGATAGTGGAGTCATCAACGGTACGGTGGATGCGCTGCAGATGGCATTCGATTCCGATGCCGTGGGAACCGGGTTCAATGTGGCTTCCATGCTGCTTGGCTGCGCCTTGGGTGCGTTTTTTGCCGGCAACCTGGCGGACAGATTCGGTCGCAAGCCGGTGCTCCTGGTCACGGC
Organism: Balneolales bacterium; assembly: GCA_007120555.1. Taxonomy (GTDB): domain Bacteria; phylum Bacteroidota; class Rhodothermia; order Balneolales; family Natronogracilivirgulaceae; genus SKNL01. The sequence continues at coordinate 2,155 of SKNL01000090.1, read as the reverse complement.
TGCCGCCTTCATCATCAGCGCCTGGGGCTCGGGCATAAGCGCCAGTTCGGCCGAGTTTGTCACGTTCCGGATCCTTGGCGGTCTTGCTGTCGGAGCCGCTAGCATCATTGCCCCGGCCTACATCGGCGAGATTGCACCCGCACGCCACCGGGGAGCGCTTATCTCGTTGCAGCAGCTGGCCATCGTGATCGGATTGTTCTCCTCATTTGTGAGCAACTATTACATTGCCACTGCGGCAGGCGCATCCACAGAGCCATTCTGGTTCGGTTTCGGTGCCTGGCAGTGGATGTTCTGGATGGAGATCATCCCCGCTTCCATTTTTCTGATCGCGCTCATGTTCATACCGGAGTCGCCGCGCTATCTTGTTGCAGCAGGCAAATATCAGGCTGCCGAAGGTGTCCTGGGCCGGCTTTTCAGGAACATGGACGTCAAAGCCAAGGTCGAGGATATCCGGGTCACGGTGATGCGTGAAGAGAAGCCGGGTCTGAGCGATCTGGTCAATAAGCGGCTGAAAAATCTTCATCCCATCGTTTGGGCCGGACTTGGCCTGGCTGCGCTGCAGCAGTTTACGGGAATAAATGTCGTGTTCTACTATGGAGCCGTTTTGTGGCAGGCTGCCGGGTTTACCGAAGCAGATGCCCTGCTGACCAACGTCATCAGCGGATCGGTCAACGTGGTGTTTACTTTTCTGGCCATCTATCTGGTAGATAAGGTTGGCCGCAAGCCGCTGCTGATGGTCGGCGGCCTCGGACAGGCCTTCATGCTGGGTGTGCTGGCGCTTGTCTTCGGTTTTGCCGCGGAAGGAGATGCGGGCCGGCTTGAGCTTACCGGTACCGAAGGTATTATAGCCCTGCTGGCGGCCAATGCCTATATCGCCTTCTTTGCAACCACCTGGGGTCCGGTCATGTGGGTGATGCTCGGGGAGATGTTCCCGAACAAATTCCGTGGGGCCGCCCTCGCGATCTGCGGTATTTCGCAATGGGGATCCAACTTCATTATCACCATGACGTTCCCGATACTGCTGGCATCCATTGGCTTGGGCCTGTCTTACGGCATCTATGCGTTCTTCGGTGTTGTCGCGTTCCTGTTCGTGCGCAAGGTTATCAAGGAAACCAAGGGCCGTACGCTTGAGGACATGTCTCGCGAACACGATGAAAGCGTGAAATAGCCCGGGATTACGGCAGATTTTGGAGGATTCACGGGGCTTATCCGCCCGGATGATGGGTGTTTCATTGCGGGAGGCACAACGTATGCTGTTTCTCCGTCATGTTTTGCTGTTGATGGCCAGCAGGTCGAGCACCTGCCATGCGTCCGGACCGTATTCAAACAGAAGGTCAAGGGCGCCGCATCCGGGGACGAACCCCGGGAAGTGCTGCCGGTAGACCGGGAGGCCGGTCTGGTCGAATTCCGTCCGGGACGCGGTTGCGTTCTCATGAGCGGAACGGGGGGGCAGTCCGGAATCGTGCCGGCCGGGTTCCGTGGAATATTGTGATGCAAAACGGGGTTCCTGTGCCTGCGGGTGCGGCTTCTGATAATGACGGCTGCCCGGCTCCTGCCAGATGACCGTCCGTTCATGCGCAAGCGCATCGTACAGATCCTGGCCGGGGGATGGCTCCGTCCCGGTATCTGCCCGGTTATCCGCTCCTGCGGCCATTCCGGCGACCAGGCCGCTGGCCCACGGCGGGAACTCCGGCAGGTCGAGGTAGAGCCACTGTCTCTGCATCAGGTGGCGGACCGCATCCACCAGAAACTCACAGCGGGACGCCGTATCGTAATCGGCGCGTATTTCCGGTTCGTAGAAGTCGAAGCAGGGGCTGTTGCGGTAGTTGTACTCGAGCGCCTGCAGATGGTGGCCGGTCCAGGGCCGCCGGGAGTCGATGCGCACCTGCCGGATCGGTTTGCGCCGGTCCTCGCGCACAAATGGGATGGTGAGCCACTGGTGTCCGTCCGGGGTGCGGATTTTGGTCCGGTGGACCTTGCTTTTCCGGGAAAATGGATGGAGGTCGTCCAGGATCACACGGTCGGCATGCATTGCCCGGGCGAGCCAGGAGAGGTCGGGTGAGTAGCCGGGCAGGAGCAGAGCCGTGACCGGCGTTGTGGGTGTGATGCGACCGTCCGGATTGCCCGGAGGAACAGGCCTTTCCGGATGGGCAGG
>SKNL01000031.1 GCA_007120555.1 Balneolales bacterium | reverse complement strand
TCCCTATGAGCCAAGGCTGGAGGTCTGGGGCGAGGCTTTTCCGCGCCAGTTCAATACCTACAACCAGATGGCCGACACCACATTCCGCAGCGAATTCCTCGGGTCTTACCGCAAGGATCTGTTGGATGAATATCCCGGGATGGTCATTCTTTTTGCCGGGTTTGCATTTGCTACCGACTACAACCTCGCCCGGGGGCACTACTATTCGGTGACCGATATCCATGAATCGCTTCGTACCGGTGCTCCCATGGAGGCAGGCGAGGGACCGATGCCGGCCACCTGCTGGAGCTGTAAGAGCGCGGATGTGCCACGGATGATGGCCGAAATGGGGCAAGAAGAATTCTATGCCGCCCGATGGTCGGATCTGGGACACGAAATGGTGAATCCGATCGGATGCGTCAACTGCCATGATCCGGAAACCATGAGGCTGCGCATCTCACAGCCTGCACTCGTGGAAGCATTTGAGCGCCGGGGACGTGATATCACCGAGGCAACCCATCAGGAAATGCGGTCACTCACCTGTGCCCAATGCCATGTAGAGTACTATTTTGGCTCGGGGAACCGGCTTATTTTCCCCTGGGATGAGGGCTTTCATGCGGATGAGGTGGAGCAGTACAAAGATAACATTGAATTTGCAGATTGGGTCCACCCGCTGAGCCGTACTCCCCTGCTCAAAGCCCAGCACCCCGATTACGAGATCTACAGACTGGGGATCCATGCCCAGCGCGGTGTCTCCTGTGCGGATTGTCATATGCCGTTCCGGACCGAAGGCGGTGTCAAGTATACCGACCACCGGGTCCAGAGTCCCCTGAATAACGTGGCGAATGCCTGCCAGACCTGTCACCGGCAAAGTGAGGCCGAGCTGACACGGAATGTAGTGTCCCGGCAGCGTGATGTTCATGAAGTACGTGAAAAGCTGGAGGACGCATTGGTAAAGGCGCATCTGGAAGCTGAATTTGCCTGGAATCTCGGAGCGGACGAAGAACAGATGGCACCGGTACTCCAGCATATCCGAAGCGGTCAGTGGCGTTGGGATTACGGTGTCGCAAGTCATGGCGGCGCTTTCCATGCACCGCAGGAGATGTTGAAAATGTTCGGTGTCGGTCTGGACCACGCCCAGGAAGCGCGGCTTGAGCTGGCCCGGGTCGTGGCTCAGCTGGGACATACGGATCCGATCCCGCTGCCCGATGTCTCTACCAAAGCCAAGGCACAGGAATATATCGGCATAGATCTGGAAGAGCGGCAGCGTGAAAAAAACGAATTCCTGAGAGTGGTGGTGCCGGAGTGGCTCCAGCGTGCCGAAGAACGTCATCGCCAGTGGGATGCCGGTGAACGGGATATCGTTCCTTCGCGGTGACAAGCGAAACGGATAACAAACAGACAGCAAACAGACTTTAAACAGATAGCAAGGGACGCAACGGCAGCCCGGGACTGAAACACAATTATTTATTCACAGGCAACGGCAGGCGCAACTGTCTGCGGCAGGAAGCCTGCATATTCTTCAGATGGAATCAAAGACTAACGGAGAAAACAATCTCCGGAAAAAAAAACGAAAACCGGTGTGGGTTTTCCCCTGGGGCTACCCCGAGGCATTTCTGATCATGGCAGCGGTGCTGCTGGTCGGTTTTGCCATGGAGTGGGTGACACCGGGCGACGGACTCTCGGCGCCCGCCTGGCCATGGAACGGAGTGATCGGGGCGGCGCTCATCCTGGGTGCGCTGATATTGCAGCTGGCCCTGCCTAAAAACCCCGTTGTGCGCTGGCTCAGCCAGGTCCCCGCAAGCATGGGAGCCATCGCTGCCGTGACATTATCGGTCCTGTTAATGGGCCTGTTCCTGCAGGGACAGCCTTCGGGTATAAGCTGGATCGACCGCCTGGGCCTCACCCGAATGGCCACAAGCTGGCCTTTCCTGCTGAGCATCTCATGGTTCCTGTTTGTACTGGCCATGACTACCGTCAGACGGAGTATTCCCCTGCGTGGACGCAACATCGGCTTCCTGCTGAACCATCTGGGACTCTGGATCGTCATTGCAGGCGGTATCCTGGGCAGCGGTGACCTGCAGCGCGTTACCATGACGCTGTCGGACGGGCAGACCGTCTGGTACGGCACCGACCGGGACGGCCGCACCGTGGAGCTTCCGCTTGCGCTGGAGCTGCAGCGTTTCCACATGGAGGAATATCCACCCAAAATGGGAATGCTGGATCACGATACGGGCAGTCTCATCATCCGCGGCGAACAGGACCTGGTGGAGGTAGAGCGCGGCCGAACGGGGTACATGTCCGGCTGGAACTACGAAATCCTCCGGTTTTTCTCGGAATCGGCGCGCATTGATGACCGGTTCGAGCCCATCCATGATATCGGTGCGGCGCCGGCGGCTCAGATAAGGGCCGTGCATGCCGAACGCGGCGACACGGTTGTCGGGTGGATCACCTGCGGCAGTTTCAACATGAGGCATCAGTTCCTGGAGCTGGAAGAGGGCAGGGCCATGGCCATGACAGTGCCGCAATCCAAACGCTACATGTCGCTTGCCAGACTGTATACCCAAAGCGGCGACAATCGGATGATTGATATCGAAGTGAACCATCCGTATTCGGCCGGGGGGTGGAAACTGTACCAGTTCAGCTACGATGACCGGTTCGGGAAATGGTCCCCCATAAGCATCATCGAAGCGGTGCGCGACCCCTGGCTTCCTGTGGTCTACACCGGATTCATCATGATGCTGCTGGGAGCAGTGTACCTGTTCTGGCTGGGAAAAGATATCGGCACCGAACTGACGCAGAAAACGGATGGGGAGGATTGGAACCCGGGTGCAACGGACGGCCAGGTGGCTTTGGACAGCCCTCCCGGGTCGACAGAGACATCCGGCCCAGCAGGAACATCCGGATCAACGGAAACATCCGGCCAGGCGGCCGGAACCAGACAAGAAACGGAGGTATCATGACCTGGAGCGCATTTCCCGCTGTATTTGCCGTTTCGGCCGGCCTCTGGGGTGCTGCCGTTGCGGGTGTGTATCTTGCCCGGCTGAAACCCAGGGCGGAGATAATGGGCCATCTTTTTTTCTGGGCCGGGATGGCGGTGCTGACCATCTTCATCCTGGGCCTGTGGGGAAGCCTGGACCGTCCGCCCATGCGCACGCTCGGCGAGACCCGTCTGTGGTACGGGTTCTTCATGCCGCTGATCGGCTACCTCACCTGGCGCCGCTGGAAGCTCAGCTGGGTACTGGCCTACAGCATTCTGATGGCCGTTGTGTTCCTGGGCATCAACGTGCTGAATCCGGATGTCCACGACCGCGCTCTCATGCCGGCCCTGCAAAGCGTCTGGTTCGTTCCGCATGTGATTGTCTACATCTTTGCCTATGCACTGCTGGCCGTCTCGGCCATTGTTGCAGTCAAAGCGCTCTATGAAGGACGAAGAGGGCAGTTCCGGGTGAAAACCATCACACTGGCCGACAACATGGTCTATATCGGTTTCGCTTTTCTGACCCTTGGGCTCATATTTGGCGCCATATGGGGCAAGGAAGCCTGGGGCCATTACTGGAACTGGGACCCAAAGGAAGTGTGGGCGCTGCTTACATGGATCGTCTATCTGGCATATATCCATATCAGGGCACACTGTCCGGACCTGGTGCGCCCGGCCATGTGGACTCTTGCCGCAGCGTTTGTTGTCCTGATGGTGTGCTGGTTTGGCGTCAACTACCTGCCATCAGCCCAGGGCAGCATCCACACCTACTGATCTCATACATCCAAAGTGTCCCCTGCGCCTGTTTAGACAGGGTTTTACATCATTTCGCGGATAATCAGTTATTTTTTCGATTTATTTCTTGACTTGTTCCTGTGAGGTATCCTATTTTAGGATAAAATACTCTTAAATACGTATTATGCATTTTTCGAAGGCCAGCACATATGGGATCAGGTCGGTAGCGTTCATGGCGGCAAAGCATGACAGCGAGATGATCTCCATCAAGGTGCTGAGCCGGGAACTGGGCATTCCGCCGGCATTTCTGACGAAAGTGATGCAGCGGCTGGCATCCCGGAACATCGTACAGACGATGCGGGGTTACGGGGGCGGAGTGGCGCTTGGCAAGCCGGCCAGCGAAATCACGCTCAAGGAAATAATTACCGCGGTTGAAGGGGAAGAAGCCTTTCAGCCATTCGGACTGGGCATACCGAAGGAACAGATGGAGAAAACACCCGTTTTTTTCAAAAAATGGACCAATCTGAACGACAGTATCGACCAGTTTTTTTCGCACACGAAACTTTCCGAACTCTGTCCTGCTGAAAACCCCGGCCCTGTCGGACCGGCCGGAAGCCATGTTGGATCGGCAGGAAACCCTGTTGGCGGCAAGGCCGCAGAGGGACAGGAAGCTTCTTCGCGCTCTAAATTAAGATAAAATACACTTATATCCATTAATCAACCACAACAGAACAAGTCATGCAGCAAGTAACAAGAATCCTGCTCCTGCTCATTATGGCACTGATATACACCGGTTGCGGCAACGGAGAAGAACGCGAACCCGCAGATACGCGGGACGAAGCACCGGAGCTGACCGAATTTGAACTGGATCACGGCATCGGGCCGGTCACCGAAAGGCTGGATATCGGGGATCTCAATGTGGAACGCGCCCGCCGCGGAGCCGAGATCTTCGATCTCCGGTGCACGGCCTGCCACCGCATGGACCGCCGCTTTGTGGGACCGCCGCTGGGCGAAGTGACCGAAGCAAGGTCGCCCGAGTTTATCATCAACTTCATCCTCAATCCCGAGGAAATGACCAACCGTCATCCGATCGGACAGGCACTCCTCCAGGAGTACATGACCATCATGCCTTACCAGAACGTGAGCAAGGAGCAGGCGATAGAGATTGTCGACTTTTTGCGCTATTACGCTGAGACAGGCGAAGACTTGCGAGATTAACCCACTACAAAACAACCATTAAATCAGGAACCATGGCACAAAAAACAACCATCTGGAAAATCACATCATTGCTTCTGGGTTTCGGCCTGCTCGCGATGATCATGTATGGATGTCCGTCCCAGACGGGCATGCTGGACACCCGCGATGCCGCACAGCGGGTTTACGTAGCTCCGGGGGAATATGACGAATACTACGCATTCTTTTCGGGTGGATACAGTGGCCAGCTGAGCGTCTGGGGACTGCCCTCGGCGCGCATGTTACGTAACATCCCGGTATTTTCACAGGATCCGGAATCGGGATACGGCTACTCCGAAGAGACCAAGCCGCTGCTGATGACCAGCTACGGATTCATTCCGTGGGACGACTCGCACCACCCTGATTTCTCACAGACAAACGGGATGCCGGACGGACGCTGGATCTTCATCAACGGCAACAATACCCCGCGTGTGGCACGCATTGACCTGACCACCTTCGAGACGGCCGAAATTCTGGAGCTTCCCAACACGGGCGGAAACCACGCCTCCACCTTCGTAACGGAAAACACCGAGTATATCCTTGGTGCCACCCGCTTCAGCATCCCCTATGAAATGGACAAGGATGTGCCGATCGACTCCTACAAGGAGAATTTCGATGGGTCACTCAGCTTTATTGCCGTGGATCCCGAATCTGGTGAGATGAGCATGGACTTCCAGATCATCATGCCTCCCTATCACTACGATCTCGGCCGGGCAGGCAAGGG
>SKNL01000189.1 GCA_007120555.1 Balneolales bacterium | reverse complement strand
TATCAGGAAAGGTAAATAAAGCAGCAAGACATTGGAAAAGACAGTTGAATTACCCTGGTATGTCAAACTGGTCATCTTACTGGCCGGGCTTACCCTTTTTGTGTTTTTTCTGATACAGGCCAGTTCCATCCTGGTACCCTTTCTCTTTGCCGTCTTTTTCTCTATCCTGCTGGCACCGCTTTCATCGTTGATTGAGCGCTACCGCATCCACCGGGTTTTTGCATCCATTTTCAGCGTGCTCATCGGGATCACGTTTCTTGCCGGCATCATCTTCTTTTTCTACACCCAGATCGTCAGTTTCGCCGAGGATCTGGGCATGATCGAGAAGCGCATCAACGAGCTGTTTGATCAGTTTTCCGGTTTTTTCAATGCCTATCTGGATGTGGAACCGGATGCGCAGCTGGAATCGGCCCAGGACGCGATCATCTCGTTCTTGCAGGATAATGTGGAGCCGCTCACGCGCGGTGTGATGACCGCCGCCACCACGCTCACCATGTTTTTCCTGATTCCCATCTATGTCTTCCTGCTTCTGCTTTACCGTGATTTCCTCAGGGATTTTTTCATGATGGCACTGGCACAGGCCGACCGCGACAACAAAGTGGAAAAGGTGCTCAACAAGGTGCGCAGCGTAGTTCAGAATTACATAACCGGCATGTTTTTTGTAATCTGCATCCTGGCGGTGCTGAACAGCCTGGCACTCACCATCATCGGGGTGGATCATGCGCTCTTCTTCGGCGTGTTCGCCGCCATGCTCAATGTGATACCGTTCCTGGGGCCCATCATCGGATCCATACTTCCGATCGTCTATGCGCTGCTGACCATGGATTCGCTCTGGTATCCGGTAGCGGTGCTGGCTTCCTTCTACGTCATCCAGCTATTTGAAAGCAACCTGTTCACACCGATGATTGTCGGACAACGGGTGAGCCTGAATCCGCTGGTGACGCTGCTGGCCATATTCATTGGCGGACAGATATGGGGCCTGGCCGGGATGATCCTCTTCATACCGGCGCTGGCCATGTTCAAGGAGGTCTGCGATGAGGTAGAGTCCCTGCGTCCCTACGGCTATCTTCTCGGCAAGGTCAAGACGCGCGAGGAGACGGAAAAGGAGTACTTTTCGAGCCGGTTTCGCGGTTTCAGCATGAAGGAAGAGATGTCGGAATCAGGTGAATCCGATGGAAAGAATCCTGACAGGAAAGAATCCGTCAGCAGAAAAACCGGGAAAGAAAAAGGTTCTTCAAAGAAATCGGCAGAGTGAAAAACTCACAAGCAATACTGCTGCAAAAAAAGTGCAATCAGCTTCATTCACCACTGGTGTAGAGATAGCGCTTGATCTTCTGGGTTGGGGTTTTTTCAAAAGGCTCCGGTTGTATAATGACTTCGGAAAGCCGCGAAAATGAAGATACATTGGCATTGGTTTCCTCCCGTATGGAAACCAGCAGCTTTTTGATGTATTCGCGCTCCTGGGCTTGGTTGAGATTCTGTCCGGCCAACTCTTCATCCAGCTTTTCATAGTTCAGATGCACCCGGGCCACAAGCCGGCCATCCTGCTGAAATACAAGTGACTCAAGGACATATTCGGACCGATGCAGCACCGATTCGATGGCTTCCGGATAGATGTTCTCCCCACTCGGACCCAGAATCATGTTCTTGAGGCGGCCCCGGATGTAGAGATATCCATCCTTGTCGATATGGCCCAGGTCACCGGTATGCAGCCAACCGTCTTCCGTAATGGTTTCAGCGGTGAGATCAGGGTCCTTGTAATATTCTTTCATGATGCCGGGACTTTTAACCAGTATTTCACCGTCATCGGCGCGTCTGTTTTCATTATCAATCCGAACCATCACATCATCGAGCGGCTTTCCGGCCGAGTACAGCCGCGCCGTGGCAGGCGGAGTACCCGTGACAAGCGGAGATGTTTCGGTCAGGCCGTACCCGACGGCATATGGAAAACGAGCCTCTCTGAGGAATTTCTCCACATCGGGAGCAATTCCAGCTCCACCTATGCAGAACGTATGGAGCGAGCCGCCAAATGTCTGCTTCAATTTCTCCCCCGCCTTGCGGTTGATAGCCTTTCGGAGCAGAGGCATCTTGTAGGCGGTCCTCAGGACAAATTTCTTGCGGATTTCCGGCAAAATCCGCGCTTTGTACATCTTCTCAATGATCAGGGGGACCGAAAGCATGACCGTAGGACGAACCTCTTTAAGAGCGGGCACCAGGACTGCTGCCGTCGGAGGTTTTCTTACATAATAGACAGTTGCTCCGATCATCAGAGGCAATACAAGCCCCAGCGTACATTCATAAACATGTGGAAGCGGCAGGATGGACAGCATCCGATCATTATGGTTTATTTTTATCATCCGGTTGGTGGACAAAGCATTGCCAGTAATGTTGCCATGTGTGAGCACTACTGCTTTGGAATGTCCGGTGGTGCCGGATGTGTATATGATGGATGCCGGATCATCTTCATCAGCGCTTGCCGATGACAAGCCGGCTTTCTGAAGTGCCATATGCTTGATCCGTTTCAGTTCGCGACTGCCCTCTGCATAGAGACGGCGCAAACGCTCCCTGGACCAGTCGGGGGATATGACGGAGAGATTGTCAATTAGTATGACAGCACTGAGACTGTTGAGATCAAACTCCTCCACCTTGTGATACAGTCGCTCGGAAACAAATAACGCACTGGCGCCGGAATGGCGAAGGATGTGGTGAATCTCCGATGGATGAAAATCGTTGAGAATCGGGACCACGATGGATTTCATGGAAGTAATGGCAAAGTAGGCCGCACCCCAGTTCGGTCCGTTTTCGCTGAGAATGGCTACCCTGTCACCCTGGCCGACCCCATTATTCTGGAGATAGGTTGCAATACGATCAATTTTTTCACCCAGTTCCTTATAGGTGGCAGCTTTCTCCCCGGCAAAGCCGAGTGACGGAAGGTCTGGATAAGTGGAGAGGCTTCTGCTGAGTAATGCCGGGAGTGTTTTTTTGGTTAATGGCGATACATCCATGCCGGAATAATAAAAAATATTTGAAGGATAAAAAGATGCGTATAATTACAGATGGTAACGATTCACAAAGAAGAATATGTTTCCGGAAGCCTGCCGTAATTAAGGAAGAAATCCGTGAGCCCGTCCACGATTTTTCCCGCCATCCTGTCCTGAAAAACCGGGTCGAGCAGCTTCATTTCATCCACCGGATGGGAGATGAAAGCCGTTTCCACCAGTACATTGGGCATTTCGGTGAGGGCGTTGAGCGTGAAGTTGAAGCTCCCGATAAGCCCGAAGTCACGAAGGGGAAGCTCCAGCATCCGGTTGTGTACCATGAAAGCCAGGGGTTGAAAGGCATGATGGCGATAATAGGAACTGGTGCCGTGGATGGCATCGGGATTGGTGGCGCTGCCGATGGAGTTGGCGTGGATGCTGACAAGCACGTGTGCATCGGAAGCGATCACCATCTCGCTTCGCTGGATCATGGAGACATTGATGTCCCGGTCGCGCGTCATCAGGACCCGTGCCCCTTCCCGCTCAAGCCGGTCTTTCAGTTTTTGTGAGATATCAAGGGCGATGTCTTTCTCAGCCGCTCCGGTAGCGCCAAGTGCGCCGCGGTTTTCCCCGCCATGTCCGGCATCCACGGCGATGCTCATGCCTTCCAGCGGGCGGTGGGTGGAAGCGAGCCGGGGTGGACGCTGCACCTGGACCCTGAGGCTGGATCCCACGCCGTAACCGATGTGATATCCCCAGTGCATGTCGTGTTCCAGATGGATGTAGAGCCGGAAGTGGTTGGTGCCGGCCTGGTCCCAGCTGACGCTCCGGATGCCTTCGGCACTTTGAAGGTGAGTGATCCAGTTGGTGTTGGAGTCGGCCCCGAAAATATCAATCTCAATAACATTGGGGTCTGTGCGCATGTTGGCGATGTATGGCAGACGCTGTCCCAGAGACAGCGTGACCATGTCAAATGCGTCCGTGCCGCTCACCGTTGCCGAACCGGTAAGAGAACGCGGGGGAGGGGTGCCCTCGGGCAGCAGTTCGGCAAAACGCATGGGGAGATAGGCCTCCAGGCTTTCGGAGAGCCGGACGATGTAGAACGAGCCGTGCTCGCCGACAACATCAAGGCGCACCCCGCGCTCCAGGTAACCGAGCCGTGCGCCGCCCAGGCGATCGGTGCCGGATCCGGAGTTGACGAACGCGCGTCTGGCATGGATCCGGGCAACGACCGGAAGCTGATCTTCGGCATAACGGATTACTTCCGGTACCGCTGGCGGCGGGGTGACCGCGTCGGGGTCCGGCCGGTAAAAATGGAGCTTCCTGATCCGCGTGTCCCCTTCGGGCGTCCGGACACTGATCTCGGCTGCAGTCTCTCCAACGGACAGATCCGCCAGTCCCACAAAAGCGCCGCTCGGGTGCACGGTCACCTCCTTCCCATTGATGAAAGCCCGGTTCTCCGGATGCGTATTGGCGGCTATGCGATGGCGGCTGAGGGCAACCGAAGTGGTATCGCTCGCGGGGATGATGATATTCAGGGGGATATCATTCCGGCCGGTATCACCGGGATGCGTCCCGAAACCCGCCTCATCCGCCAAATGGTGGCTGGTCAGGGCAAACGAGCACAGTGCAAAAAGAAGCAGGGACAGAATATGCCTGAGTGAGGGGTGCATGGCAGGTAAAAGAAGTCAGGATTCTTGAATGAACCGAAGGTCACGAAGCGCCCACTGAAACGCGTAAGCGAAATCGAAATGATTTAGACAGATCAACCGCGTCGGCATGAGAGGCATCCCGACCGGTTTGCCTTCCATGCTGACCCTCTACACAAAATATCATTTTTCCGGAACTCTGAAAGTGCCGGCCGCTTTATTTTTTGCTGTTTTTCTCCTTGCGCGCTTTTTTCTCCTCCAGCATCTTCTCCTTGCGCATCTCCTTTGCCTTTTTCTTGTCGACGCTTTCCATCATTTTCACATGGTCGATCTTCTTGTTGATCATCATCTGCTGAACGATGGAGAGTGCGTTGTAGATCAGGTAGTAAAGGCTGAGCCCGGACGACAGCCGGTTGAAGATGAACAACAGCATGACCGGGAGTACGTACTGCATCATTTTCAGGGTCGGGTTCGGGGCCGTGGCACCCTGTCCCGATACCTTCATCTGTATCACCATGGACGCGGTCATCAGCAGAACAAATCCGGCGATGTGATCGCCCATGAGCGGAATGGTGAACGGCAGGTTGAACAGGATGTCCGGCGCCGAGAGGTCTTCCGCCCAGAGGAAACGCTCCTGACGGACCTCTATGGAGTTCTGGAAGAAACGCCAGAATGTGATCAGAACCGGGATCTGCAGCAGGTTGGGCAGGCAGCTTCCCAGCGGGTTCACCTTGGCGGTCTTGAACAGCTTCATGGTGGCCTGCTGCTGTTTCTGCGGATCTTCCTTGTACTTCTCCTTGATGGCCTCCATCTCGGGCTGCAGCTCGCGCATGGCGGCCATGCTCTCAAAACTCTTCTTGGTAAGCGGATAGAGGACAATTTTTACCAGCAGGGCAAACAGGATGATGGTGACGCCCATGTTGCCCGTAAATCCGCCCACAAACCAGAAGAAGGGCAGGATAATGTACTTGACGAACGGATCGGAAAACCAGCGGATGAAGCGGAAGCCGGTATCCACCATGTCATAGGTCTT
>SKNL01000100.1 GCA_007120555.1 Balneolales bacterium | reverse complement strand
TACCGTGAGCGATGGTTTCGGTGGCAGGAACGGAAGGATAATCATTGATCATGGGGAATAATATAATGGTTAACACCATATCAAATATAAACGAGACGGAATACAAAATGTATTTTGTTCCTTACAACAAGACGGGAAGCACCGGAGAGTGCCGGCTGGCATGTCTCCCGGCGAAGCCTTACCGGGACGCCAACGTTATCCCGTCCTTCAGGAAATGGAATGTTCTGGCCCTGCTTCTGGTGGCCGTTCTTTCCGCGTCCCTTTTCAATCCTGCCCTCGCCCAGCATGAGGTCGCGGACTACCGCGCTCTTCAGGAGCAGGCAACGGCCGTGGGCATTGATGCGGAACGCCTTGAGAGTCTGATTCTCCGGGCGCAGCAGCGCGGCGTATCCCCCGACCAGCTGCAGGGCATGATCGGCCCGGCTATCACCCTGGCAGAAAACGACCTGCCCTACCAGTCCGTGCTGCAAAAAACCCTTGAAGGCATGGCCAAGCGGATCCCCGCCGGGAATATCCGTATGGTGACCGAAAACATCGCCGGTGGCATCACGCGCTCGGCCGGTATCATTGATCCCTGGATGGCCCGAAATGAAGTAGGTTCCATGGTGGCAGCCGTCAGGGGCGGCCGCGAAACCGGTGTCATGATGCGCGAATTCCGCAATACGTTTGTTGAACATGCCTCCTATGGATTCCAGCAAAACATGGATGAGCAGACCGTCCGGGAGTACCTCGACCAGTCGCTCACACCAAATGTCGTTGAACGTAATGCCATCGCCTCCGTAGCCGCAGGGCTGAGGGCGCTCCCCGAAATGCCAACCACGCAGGAAAACCCGGCAACAAGCATCCGGTTACTGGTCAGGGCGCTGGATGCCGGATTCACTCCCGGTGAGATCCAGCAGCTGCCGGACGCGTTCCGCTCGGCGCAGTTCCACAGCCAGCTTCCGGCGGATCGCGTAGCACGCGGCCTGGATCATCAGTTGCGTGATAACATACCAGCTGCCCACATCCTGGAAAACCTGTTCCAGGGCAACGTCGGCGGAGGTCCGCCGGGATTCACCCCGCCCGGACTGGAAAACAGGGAGGGCCGGGGCTCCGACCGGGGCCGGGACCGCAGGCCAGTGACGCCGCCTCCGTTTCAGGATTGATTCAGCTTCCAGGCCACCAATGCCGTCTCATTTTATAGAACGCTTCATCCTGCAGCTCCCATGTACCGTCTCCAGGTAACCCCCTTATTCATCAGATAAGCCACTAACGCCGCCTGCTTTTAACGGCTGATTCATCAGGTACATCTCCTTCCGGCAGAATAGCATCTTGCACATCCGAATCCGGCAGTTTATTCCTGGATTGTGCATGGCGGCACCCTTCTTTTCCATGCTCACGGGAATACGTCGGAATCACATTCCTCTGGTTTTGAACTTGTTGGAAGCCTGCGCTTTACAAGGAAACGGAAAAAGTGCTTTTTTCTGTAACCTTTTTCAGATGCGGGCGTCATACGGGCAGATTGCAAACAGAACGAGTGAATTCACGGACGGGATGCCGTGCAACGGTCATCCCATTTGAAGAAACTCACAGGACCCGGTAATTACAAAAATCATGTCAGAAAAGAATTGCTTCAGACTTGCTGCTTATTCTCTTGAACTCGAAATGAAGGATGCCTTTCCGTTCGAGAACATACAATGGAATCCTGAAAAAGTTCAGCTCAAACAGAATTATCCAAATCCCTTCAACCCGGTGACCATCATCCGGTTTGAGATTCCTGAAAAGTCCCGGGTCAACCTGAAAATTTACAACGGTCTGGGCAAGCTCGTCGCCGTACTCAAGGATGACGTGATGCCCGCCGGATCCTATGAAGTGGCATGGGATGCTTCCCTGATGCCCGGCGGCAACTACCACTACAAGCTGCAGGTCAATAGCAGAATCTTAACTAAAACGATGACACTCGTAAACTGAATACTATAGTTATGAAGAACAAAATCGATTTAAAACGCCATTTTTCAACATCCATTGCAGCGATGCTGTTGCTGTTTTTCACCATGTCCGCGTGCGATCAAGGCCTTGACAATCCGGGTACGCTAAGGGTGGTAATGCATGACAATCCCGGCGAATTCCAGGAAGTTTGGATCGAAGTCCTTCGCGTGGAGGTCAATAACCTGGACGATGAAGATAGCGGGTGGCAGGTAATCGGTGAGCCGGGTAAACATTATGATCTGCTGACGCTGGTGAACGGAAACCAGGCCGTGCTGGCCGATACCGAACTGGAGGCAGGCACCTACCGCCAGATCCGCCTGATCCTTGGTGATGACAACTATGTGGTGGTGAACGGTGATACCTATGGCCTCAAGACCCCGTCCGCCCAGCAGACCGGTGTCAAACTCAACATCGACGCTGAGATCCTGCCGGGAATTACCTATACACTGGGTCTGGATTTTGACGTGAACAAGTCCATTGTCAAGAGAGGAAATGCCCCCGTGCCTGATCCCTATCTGCTCAAGCCGGTGATCCGCGCCTATGCACAGGCCGCGACAGGTATCATCAGCGGCGTGGTGGATCCGTATGTGGACGGGGCCATGGTCTCGACCGAAGTGGGAGAAGAAACGGTATCCACCTATGTGGAAGAAGAAACCGGTGCGTTCAAATTGATCGGTCTGCCGGCCGGAACCTATGACATCGTCGTCGATGCGGGCGTGGATTACGATCCCGTTACCGTGGAAGGCGTAGAAGTCGTGGCGGGAGAGACCACAGACGTGGGTGTCATTGAACTGGTGGATGGTGAAAACGGCAATGGTGAAAACGGCAATGACGACAACAACGATGATGACAATGGCAATGATTAAGAATGACGAGTGACACTGCGCTGAGCGCAGAACTTCCTTAACTATTTATCAGAAAAAAGAGTAAATGAACAGATGTTTCACATATAAAAAAGGGATCGCTTTATTTGGGTCCCTTTTTTTTATGTCCAGGGGTGGGAACGCTAAAGGGTGTGCAATGGAAGCCGATGGAGAGAGCATTAGTGGTGGGAACGCTAAAGGGTGTGCAATGGAAGCCGATGGAGAGAGCATTAGGGGTACCATTAAAGGGATCGAGGAAGGGATGGTGAAAACAACTCTGGCATTGACCGTGGTACTGGCTGTTTTTCTCGCGCCGCTGGAAGTCCGGGCGATGGCAGGTATTGACGACCCGGTCATGAAGCGCGCAATGGACGCCGGTGTCGATGCGGAACGGATCGAGCGCCTGGCAAATCGGTTGCAAAGCCGGGGCATGACACCGCATCAGCTTGAGCAGATCCTGTTGCCGGTCGTTTCACTTGCTGAAAGGGATCTTCCATACGATCTGGTGATGCAGAAGGCGGCAGAAGGGCTGGCCAAGCAGGTTTCCGCTTCCGGCATCCTGCTCGTTCTCGACCACATGCACGGTAGCATGGTACGCTCTGTCGCCATTGTTGATCCATGGATGGCGCGTCCGGAAGTGCAGCACCTGATCGAGGCGGAAAAAGGTGCGGCGACCACGGCTGAAGCAACCAGACTGTATCGCGGCATGTTGCTGGAGAGCGTCTCGCATTCCCTGCAGAACAATGCGGATGAGGACGTACTCCGCGAATTCCTGGAGGAAGTAGTATCCTCGAAAATTATGACAAAGGGCAGCCCGGCTTCCATTGCGGCAGGTTTGCAGGCACTTTCCGAAATGCCCATGACACAGGAAAATCCGGGCCTGAGCATCCGGCTGCTGGTTGGGGCCATAAATGCCGGCTTTACCGTTTCAGAGATCCGGGAGCTGCCCCACGCGTTGCGTTCGGCACATTTTCACAGCCGCCTTCCCATGGAAAGAATTGCCGGGAGCAAAGATATGCAACCGTATGAAAACATCCCCGCAGTACAGATCATGGAATATCTTCTTCGCGGGAATATCGGCGGGGGTCCGGCCGGTTTTCAGACTCCGGATGTGCCGCGGGACCGGGAATCGGATCGGGGCAGGGACAGAATGCCTCCAACAGCGATATTGCCATAGTTTGCCATAGTTTGATGTTCATCGCTGCCACTGGAAATGCCCGGCGCCGGACAAGGTCTCCAGGAGCGAAAAAACCTTGTAACCTTTTGAATCTACGGGCGTCATACAGTCAGAATAAAAAGGAAGGCTAGACACCTGAAGCATTGATAGGGCAAATAGGAGCCGAACTTCTGGTTATGAAAAAGAAAAGAAATTACCCCGTTATTGCAGCAATCGTACTCGGACTGGTCCTGCTGTTGTTTGGTACCAGACTGTCCGCACCGGTTAACAGCCATGCGGAACTTTATCCGGAAACACGAGTAATGGAAACACGATCTATGACGCAACGCAATTGATGTCGCTTATTGGTTCTGCGTCTTATGTTTTGCAAGATAAGGGCGACAGACCAGGGGGGACATGTCTTATGGCTGGGATATGTCCCCCCACTTGAAATTCCAAAATATTGAACCCCGGATATAACATCCCGGATATAAACATCTCGGACGCAACAAGTAAAAACGCAACAAATAACAAATCAGAAAAATGAAAAATATCATCTATAGCCTGACTTCTGTATTTACCATGGCATTGCTCCTGATCTTTTCCGTTACGGCATGTGATCAGTCCGCCAGCGATACCGGTACACTCAGGGTGATCATGCACGACAATCCAGGGGATTTTGACGAAGTTGTGGTTGAAATCCTGCGTGTGGAAGTCAATAATCAGCTGGACGAAGAAACCGGCTGGGTAACCATCAGTGAACCCGGTGAGACATATAATCTGCTTGATCTTGTCAACGGTGCACAGGTGATGCTTGGCGAGCAGGAACTGGATGCAGGGATATACCGGCAGATACGGCTGATTCTGGGCGACAACAACTATGTAGTCATTGGCGAAGACGTGTATGATCTGCAGACTCCATCCGGACAGCAAACCGGAGTTAAACTCAACATTGATGCCGGCATACAAAATGGCATAGTGTATGAACTTGTACTTGATTTCGACGCTCATCGGTCTGTTGTGGCCAAGGGCCAGACCCCGGTCGGCGCACCGTTTCTCCTGACACCGGTCATCCGCACCTATGCAACGGCGGAAACCGGCATTATAAGCGGTGTTGTTGCCACGGAAAATGAAGCGGATTTGAACGAACTGAACGTCAGTGTGGAACTTGTTGGCGACGTCGATGGCTACACCGTATCCACCCTTGTAGAAGAGAATACGGGCGAGTTTCAGTTGCGCGGACTCCCTGCCGGTACGTACGACATTGAAGTAACGGCCGATGGATATCAGACGGCAACCGAAACGGACATTACCGTGACGGCAGGTGAAATAACCGAAATTGGAGAAATTACTTTGACTTTGGTGCAGCAATAAGGCGAGTGACTTGTACTCTCATCCGTGCTGTTCATCAAGAGAGAATTTTCATCCGGAGATGTAACAATACATCAGCATGAGTCCCGGATATCCCGAACTGACACCCGGCTACCCCGCCGGAACTACCTTAGGGATATCCGGCTTTTTTTTTGCCCCGGACCGGCCGCATATGCTCCCGCTCAGGCTGGAGAGTTGTAATAAGCTCATGCAGTTTATATCTTTAAATGACAGATAAGCACAACTGGCGGATACTTTAATATAAGTTTGGGCGCAATGCGGCATGCCAAACGTGTGGATACATGAGTACACAGCATCCT
>SKNL01000170.1 GCA_007120555.1 Balneolales bacterium | reverse complement strand
GTCTGAAATTTTCCGCTGGACCGGTGCGGAGAACAATGAAGTCAATGGCATACTCTACTATCCCGAAAATTACGAGCCCGGCAGAGCGTATCCGCTGGTGGTGGCCATACGCGGCGGACCTGCGGCCGTCACCCTTGACTGGTGGAACATGAGCTGGGCTTACTTCCCGCACATCCTTTCGCACAAGGGATCGTTTGTGCTGATGCCCAATTACCACGGCTCTTCCAATCATGGTCTCGAGTTCGTCGAGTCCATCAAGGAGCGCTATTACGAGCTCGAGCTTGTGGATATCGTAAATGGTATTGAGACATTGCATGAGGCCGGCAAAGTCGACAAGGATTCCCTGGGTGTGATGGGCTGGTCCAACGGATCCATCCTGAGCATTGCACTTTCGATCGAGTACCCGGACATGTTCAAAGTGGTCGGCGCCGGCGCCGGAACGGTCAACTGGGCCTCGGATTACGGGACCTGCGAGTTCGGTGTGCGATTCAACCAGAGCTACATCGGCGGCGCTCCGTGGGACAGCACCGACGGCACTTTTTACAACCGTGCCTACATTGAAAAATCACCGCTATTCCGCATGGAGCGCGTCAAGGCCCCGACCATCATATTCTTCGGAAGCGAGGACCGGGCCGTACCGCGCGACCAGGGCTGGGAGCATTACCGCGCACTGCAGCAGATCGGCAAGGCGCCGGTGCGCTTCCTGTGGTTCCCCGACCAGCCCCACGGCCTGCTCAAACTGACCCACCAGCGCCGCAAGCTGGAGGAGGAGATCGCCTGGTTCGACCGATGGCTTTTCGGGACCTACGAGGAACCTAACCGCGCCTTCAAGGATGACAGCCCGCTGGCCGGGCTTCTCAAGCGCGACAGCCTGGCCATCCATGACGGTTATTTCGGTCTGCGCAACAGTGAGCGCCTGATTCCGGAGGTCGTGCCGGTGGGCAAGGATACGATTGCCGTCGGCCGTTTTCCTGTCACCAACATCCAGTACCAGGAGTACGACTCCAGCCATGCATTCCACCCGTTGCAGGCCAATCATCCGGTACGCGGCATCGGGGTGGATGAGGCCCGTGCCTACACCCGATGGCTCAGCGGGCACACCGGGCACTCCTATCGCCTGCCCAACGCGGACGAAACGCGTGCCCTGCACCGGGTTGCTCATCGCGCCGGCGCCCGCCAGAACACTCTGAACCGTCTTGCCGGTTTTGACATCACGGTCGATGAAGTTGGCCTCTTGCGGCAGAAGATGGACCTGCTTTCAGCGGACCAGCTGGTCCGTGAGGTCGGGTCGTTTCCGCCCGTCAAAGTGGGTGATGCCGAGATCTACGATCTCGGGGGCAATGTCGCCGAGTGGTCTGATGGCGGCACGAACAATTCCGGCACGAAGGATGGCAGCTCGAGCCATGGCGGCTCCGTTTATGGGTACAGTGTCCGGGATTATGTGGATGCGGCTGATCCCGGGAGCCGTGAACTGGATCCGGAGTACACCGGATTCCGGGTCATACGGGAGGCGAAATAACAACCCGTTACTCCACCAGGGACCGCAGCCATGCTATTTCTGCAGCCCAGTTATCCGGTTCGGTCGTCTCCAGGATCATCGGAAGGCGGCTGAGCCGGTCATCGTTCATGATGAGGCGGAACGGCTCCTGGCCCATGGTGCCCTTGCCCAGCGGCGCGTGCCGGTCCACCCGGCTGCCCAGCTCCGATTTGGCGTCGTTCAGATGCAGTCCGCGCAGCATCGACAGGCCGACAATGCGGCCGGCTTCCTCCATGGTTTGGCGGTATCCTTCCGGTGTGGTCAGGTCGTAGCCCGCGGCATGGGCATGGCAGGTGTCGATGCAGAACCCGATGCGGCTGCGGTCCTCCACCTGGTCGATGATTTCGGCCAGATGCTCGAACCGGTGGCCGAGGTTGCTGCCCTGTCCGGCCGTGTTCTCCAGCACCACCGTCACCCCGCGGGTCTGCTCCAGCATGATGTTCACCGTCTCGGCAATGCGCGAGAGGCACTGCGTTTCGCTGATCTGGCGCAGGTGACTTCCGGGATGGATGTTGAGCTGCGGTATGCCCAGCTGTTCGCACCGCTGCATCTCATCGAGCAAAGCCTCGCGTGACTTCTCGATGCCCGCTTTTTCCGGATGTCCCGGATTGATCAGGTAGCTGTTGTGCGGGAGGATGCGGTCAACGGTAAAACCGAGCTCCCCGCATCGTTCTTTGAACGCTGCAATATCCGCATCCAGCAGCGGCCTGGCCTTCCACTGGCGCTGGTTTTTTGTAAAAAGGGCGAAGGCATTTGCCCCTATCTCACGCGCATTGAGCGGTGCATTATGAACGCCGCCGGCGGCGCTCACATGCGCGCCGATCCATTTGTCAGACGAAAGGATCATATTAGAAAAAAATTATACTGTAAATCAACAAATCATGCCTGTTCAGGATGATTCAGGACTGTTCATTTCGCGACCCATATTTCAGCAGCCGCCGAATTGCGTATGCGCTGGTCGTGTGTTGCAAGAGGCCAGCCAGCCAACATGGCTGTCGCTGTGATCAGCCGGTCGGCCGGATCCTGGTGGAAAGCAGGCGGCAGCTTTCGCTGTGCAATTACCAAATCCATATCCACAGGAATAACACGGCAGACGGAATGATCCGTAGCATGGCGAATCCATTTTTCAAAATCCGGCAGCAGCTGAATGCGGCCTTTAGCTTCAAGTATCTCCGCTTCCCACACAGTGGCCCATGATATGGCCAATCGCTTCCTGGATGCAAGTTCGTCCAGCCTGTTGCGCTCCATGGCCCGCAGTGCACCGTCACCAAGCAGCCACCAAAGCCATATGTGTGTATCCAGGAGTACCATCAATCCGAATCATTAACCTGCATGGCATGAAAATTGCTGGGACCTGAGTAGTCGTCAAAGCCGGATTCCTCTGCGCCCAATGCGTCAGCCGACCCCTGTCCCCTCAGTGATTTCCAAGGGACTTCATGCTGGCCTTCGAACGAATCTGCCAATTCTTTTTCCAGGCTGTTGATCAGCAGTTTTTTCAGGGTGATACCCTCCCGGACTGCTTTGATCTTTGCCTTTTTCATCAGATGATCTGGTATGTCTATGGTAGTTCGCATAAAAGCATAAAAACATATCCGGACATAAAAGTCAAGAAGAGACACGAATATGACCCAAAAAACAGCCCCTGTCTTTCAGTATGTTTTCATCCGGACAGTAAAACCGGAAGGATACAAGTCCATCGGCTATGGCAGTTACGGATTCCCGAAATAAAGAAAGCGGACCCGGTACTGAGACCGGAATCCGCTTTCTTTATTTTCTCAATGTGAGCCCCGGCAAGTCCCGGGGAACGATCATTTAAAAACGGTCAGGGCATTTCCACGCCCAGCTCCTCTAAATCGAGATAGAAGGACGGCATTTCGGGATCGTCTTCCAGCAGGTAGGTTTCAAACCACTGAAGCATGCGCAGGTGGTAGTCGAACCGGGAAGTTGACCGGACATTGCCGTGTCCTTCATTGGGATACCAGACAAGGCGCAGCGGCACTTCCGGCTTGCGCACCTTGATATGGCGGAACAGCTCCAGTGACTGTGCGGGATGTACCCTGGTATCTTCCTCGCCATGCTTGATCAGCAGCGGTGTCTGGGAATTATCCACATGGTAGATCGGGCTGCGCTCCAGTTTGTCCTGCCAATCGTCCCACAGACGCTTGCGCGAGTGGACCAGGTATAGTTCCTCGGGGATATCACTGGTGCCCCACTTGGAAATGTTGTTGCTGATGCCGACGAACATCACCCCTGCCGCAAAGCGGTGCGAGTAGTAGGTGGACATCCACGCAGTGGCGTATCCGCCATAGGAGCCGCCGGTCACGCCGACGCGATCTTCATCGGTGATCCCCTGCTCTATAAGGTAGTCGACACCATCCACAATGTCGTCAAACTCGGCTCCGGCGAGGTCCGCCTGGCTCGATTTGATGAACTCGAGTCCGCGTCCGGTGCTACCCCGGTAGTTCGGGTAGAACACGGCAAATCCACGGGCTGCGGCCACCTGTCCGGGTATGGAGTACGCCGTGAGCCATCCGTTGCTGTAGTGCGCCTCGGGTCCGCCGTGGACAACCACGATGGTGGGATAGGGTCCGCCATGCTCTTCGAGCGGATAGATCAGGAGGCCTTCGATATTGCGGCCGTCACGCGCTTCGTAGCTGACCACGACCTGACGCCCTTTCGGAATGTCCGCCAGCCAGTCGTTGCTTACCGTCTTGCGCACCAGTTCGTCGCTTCCGGCTTCCATCACATAGATTTCCGAGGGATGGGCCGGGGTCTGTTTCGTAAACACGACCGTGCCGTCATTGGCATAGTTGAAGTTTGTGATGTAGCCTTCCTCAATATGGAACGTCCGTGTAAAGTCCGAACCGTCGTAGGCAATGGATCCGAAAGTAGTAGCCGTGCTTTCACTGGCAAGGAACCGGATCAGTCCATCTTCCGACCATGTGATGCGTTCAAATTTCCCAAGAAAGTCCGGGAATATGTTTTCCGGGGTACCGCCATCTGACGAGACGACCATGATGCGGCCGTCGATGGGATCGTGGATGCTGTTGCCGGCGCGCAACGCAAGTTTCCCGCCATCCGGACTCCAGGTGATCTGGGCCAGCTTGCCCTCATTGTCAATTTCATTCCGTGCCTGTGCCGTGGCAGCATCGATCACCTTGACCTGCTGGAACATGTAGAAGTCATCGATGTTGGGAGTCGGGGTTTCCGATATGGCCAGATAGCGGCCATCCGGGCTCCATGCCATCAGGTATACGGCGCCGTCAACCTGGATCCGGCGCCTCTCTGGTTCGGTCTCGCTCAGATCAACGATATAAGCTTCCCTGTTGGGAACGTATTCCTCATACACGGTCGGCTCATAGGGCAGCGGATTTTCGGGACGGTCGAGCTGCTCACGGGAAACCAGCGAGAAGATGGTCCCGTTCGGATGCCAGCTGTAGGACAGCAAGCCTGCTTCATGGTGGAAAAGCCTGGTAATCTGACCGGATTCCGGATCCAGTTCATAGAGAGCAACAGCACTGTCTTCTTCACCACGTGTCGTAAAGGAAAAGGTGTTATGTCCGGGACGTACCTGGAGATTACCGGCACGGCTTTCCAGATCCACCGGCACGACCTCTCCTGTCCGGCGGTCCATGACGTGCAGTTCCAGGTTGGCTGGAGCATTTGTTTCGAAAGGATCGCGGGGAACCACCTTGGTAAAGGCAACAAAGTTTCCATCAGGGGTTACGAGGGCAGAACCCACATTCTGGATTTTTGCGACCTGCTGAGGTGTAAGGCCTTCGGCTAGCGCACTACCGGTCATGACCGGAGCAGTTGCCAGCAGCAACAGCAACAGCAATGATGAGGTTAACTTGTAAATTCGCATATGCTTACAATTATTGAATTGTTTCAGTTGAGGGATTTGGGAGTCAAAATAATTGCCTATAAATACGGAATTTCGGGATATTTTTCAGCAACTGGCATAAAAAAACCCTGCCTTCGGTCAGGAAAACAGGGTCATGAATCGAGGTCTTTGTCGCGTATTTTCCGGACTAGTAAAACAATATACCCGGATTGATGAGTTTTCTGGAAATTCCTTTTGCAATGGCCTCGGACCGTGAGTTCACCTGCAGTTTGCGGTATATGTTTCTGATATGGTAGCGTAC
>SKNL01000008.1 GCA_007120555.1 Balneolales bacterium | reverse complement strand
TCCTTTCGTCCGGAATCATCCAGCTTTTCGGATGCGAGGATGGTGGGTCCGAACCATTGGCTGAACACCTCCACGGCGTGGTCGGTGGACCGGAAATACTGGGTGGATGTGCGGTGTTCGGTGGAGATGGTCGAGCAGCCTTTTCCGAGCAGGCGGTTGACGGCCTCTTCGGTGCCCCAATGCAGGGGTGAGGGAGCGCCGGGCGGGGGCGGATTGTATTTTGCGTGTGTGGAAAAGAAATCGCCGCTCCATCCGAACGGTACCGGTCCGGCCAGGGCGATGGTGCCCTCCGGTTTGCAGACCCGTATCATTTCGTCAGCGGCTTTCTGCTGGTCGGGTGCAAACTGGACGCCGTAGACGGAGAGGATGACATCGAAGCTGTTGTCCGGAAAGGGGAGCTGCTGTGCGTCGCCGACCACGAATTCCGCCTGCTGACCGTTGGCTTCCGCCCTCAGTTTTGCGCGTTCGATCAGTTCCGGGACGTAGTCGATGCCGGTTACGTGGCAGTAGCGTCTTTCTGCGACCAGCGCTGCCGTTCCGCTGCCGCAGGCTACGTCGAGCACGCGCTGGCCGGGACGCGGATCTACTGCCGTGCACAGTGCTTCGCCCATGGCCCAGTTCTGTCGCGCGATCTGGTTGAAATCGCCCGCCGACCAGGTTTTCTTCTGCGCTTCTGTGATTTTGGCAAGATCTGGTGGTTGGTTTTTGTTCATGTCAGTGGAATTTTGGATTGCGTTACGGTAGAATGCTACCTGACCAGCATCATTTTGCTAGTCTGGGTGTGCTCGCCCGCATCTATCCGGTAGATATATACTCCGCTGGACAGTTTAGTGGCATCGAAGCTGATTGCATGGCTGCCGGCCTGCTGGCGTGCATTGACCAGGGTGGCTACGCGCTCACCGAGGATGGTGTAGACGGCAAGCCTGACATCGGCATCTACCGGCAGGTGATAGCGGATCTGTGTGGACGGATTGAACGGATTGGGATAGTTTTGGTCCAGGGCAAATGTGACGGGAAGCTGGTCCGCCTCATCGGTGGATGTCTCCGTTTCGCCGAAGGGATCCTCCGTCAGCCAGGGGTCGAAACGGACATCGGAGCTCACGGCGTTCCCGCTGCCATCAGCAGCAGTGCCGGTTTCGGGATCTTCGGCGCCTCCGGATGGACCGCTGGCGTGCCCCCACCAGTTGTTGATTGCCATGAGCGGTTGGTTGCGGGTGTAGGACAAGCCGACCCCGCCATTGTCGCGGATGCTGTTATATGCAATGATAACATCACCGCCGTCGTCGTTCACCTGCAGTCCATGACCGGAGTTGGCGACGATCCGGTTTTCCTCCACGACGGTTCTGCTGCCGATGATGATCCCGATATCGTCGTTGTTTCTGACGTTGTTTCCGCCGACAAAGGCACCTTCAGCAGGAAAATTGATACCGTGCTGTCCGTTACCAGTCACTGTATTGTCGGTGATGGTTGCTTCGTCGGACGAGCGGAATCCGAAATGTGATTCGATACCGGTCCCGCCGTTGTTCGTGACCGTGTTGCCACGGATTGTTGCGTTGTCCGAGGATTCGAAGAACATGCCTTGCCGGGCATTGTCCGATACGGTGTTGCTGTCCAGTAACACCATAAAGGAGTTTTCGACAAGGATCCCTTCCCACAGGTTATCGCTGAAGTTGTTTCCGAATGCATGTATGCTGTCGCTTCGCACAATTTCCAGGCCCCGGAATTCCGACTCGGAAACTGTGTTGTGCCGGATAGAGGCATGCGGCGACCAGGAAACCAGAAAACCACTGTCATTTCCGACGGACTCATTGCCTGAAACGATGGCTTCTGGGCTGCGGTACACCTGGATGGAATAACCGTCGGTGTTAATAATGGTGTTGTTTTCGACGGTCAGGTCATTTGTGCCCCAGACACTCACGGGTGCACGTCGCGCCGAGAACCCCTCACCGTGATTGGAACTAAAGTTGTTACCGGCGATGCGCACATCCTGGCTGTAGACGATCTGTACGCCGGCGGCCACATCCACAAAATCAAAACCGCTGATGTCCACGTTGGATGAGGATACCAGGATAATCTGTCCGGCATCCTCCGGGATCTCCGGGTTGTTTTCACCGCGGGCGAAAAACAGGGGCCGGTCTTCGCGCAGGGTGTTGTTGACGAAAGTGTGGTTCAGCTCGTCGAACTCAGCGTTGAAGCTGTCCAGGATCACGCCGGATTCAAAGCTGTTGTGGCGGACCATGGCATTTTCCGACTGGTCGAAAATGAAAAGGTCGGCATTGTGTCCCGTAACGGTGTTGCTGTCCACAACGGCATTGTTCGAGCGGCTGATCGAGATGCCGACCCCGTTGTTGTCTCGAACTTCGTTGCCTATGGCAGTGCTGTTGTTGGAAATTCGGAATTCAATGCCGTTGTGCGTGTTGCCGGTAATGGTGTTGTTGCGGACGGTGGAGCCGTGGCCTGCGCGGATGCCGGCGAGATTGTTGTCGGTGACGGTATTACCGGCAACGAACGAGTCGCTTCCGGAAGTGATCGCGCCAAACAATCCGCCGTTTCCGGAGACTGTATTTCCCGTGATGACAGCATCCCTTGACCGGAAATCGATGCCTTCACGTTCGTTGTCGGTTACAACATTGTTTGAAATGGTGGTTCCCTGATTGTTGCGGTTCATTCCGTCCTGGATGCCGGCGTCGCCATTTCCTGAAACGGTATTGCCGGAAATTTCACCATTCTCACCGCCGCCGAAATAGCGGATGCCGACCTGACCGTTGTTTTCCACGGTATTGTTCCGGGTGGTCACATTATGGGACTGAGTGGTAGAAAAAATGCCGTTTTGTCCATTTTCAGAAGCGATGTTGTTTTCGATGACCGTGTTGGACGAGCGAGTGAGGTAAATTCCGTTCCGGGCGTTTCCAGTGACAACGTTGTTGTCAATGACGGTTCCGGGAGAATCCACAACATTGATTCCCTGGAGATTAGAGACATGGCCGCTGTTTGTGACGGTATTGTTTTCAATCAGAATGTTAGCAGACTCCCAGACCCCGATGGCCTGACCGCTGACACTGTCCAGCGAGTTGCCGGTGATCTCAATTCCATTGCAGTATCCGACCATAATACCGGCCGCCAACCCGTCAAACGTCATGTCGCTGATCACGGCATCATCTACTTGATACAGGAATATCTGGGCCGCGTTATCCGGGATGGATGGTGACTCCGTTTCCCTGGCGAAGAAGAGTGGGCGGCCGTCGACGGTGTTGCCGCTCATCTGGTGGTCGAAGTAGAAATCGTGGGTGACGGTGGCGGCGCTCAGGTCCAGTGACAGCCCGGTCTCCATTTCATTGTCCGTGATGGTGGCATTTTGTGCGACGGAGAGTTGCAGATCCACGATGTTGCCGGAAAACGTATTGCCGTCCACTTCCACCCGGGAGGACTGCACATTGAGTCCGGTGTCGTTTCCCGTGAAGGTGTTGTTGACCACTCGTGCGTCGTCAGCCCGGTTGCGGGTGGTACGGAGCAGATCGATGGCGGTCCGGTGTCCGGTGAACGTATTGTTTTCGATGAGCAGATTGCTTCCCTCGGCGCGGATGGCCTGATCGGCATTGTCCTCAAATAGATTTCCGGTAATTGTGGAATGTCCGCTGATATTCATGCCCATACCGATTCCGGAGGCGCTTTTTGCATTGTTGCGAACGACATTGTCCGCGACGATGGCATATTCGCTGCTGGCAAGGTGTATGCCACGGATGCTGTTATCAGTGACGGTGTTTCCGGAAACCAACGCATGCACCGAGCCGGTGGCGTCATGGATCCCCCAGTCGTTTTCGGTAATCTTGTTATCGACGATCTGCACCCCGTCGCTGTTTTCCAGGCGGATGCCGCGCGTGGCGCCCCGGATCTCCAGTCCCTGGATTCGGACGCTGTCAGCCTGTGATATCAAAATCGCGACCGATGATCCTTGAATCAGAGGTGGATTACCGTTATCAGCAGCAACAAGGGTGACATGAGAAGTTTCTATCACCAGATCTTCAGTGAATGTGCCGGCGGCGACACACAATACATCACCGGATTCCATGCCATCCAATGCTGATTGGATACTGCCACCGGCGGCCACAGTGGCATCGCATTGTGGATTTGCCTCCGTGTTATTCGGGATTATGGTGATTGCCGATAGGAGCAGGATAGCCGGAGCGGTTTTCTGCAACAGGTTTGGTTTATGTCCGAATATCAGGAGCAGGGTGTTCGTCATCATATTGATGTTGGCAGAGCGCAACCAGGTGAGGAGTGATCGTGTCAGATTGCTCATTTCTTTTTCTTTTATTTCAAGCAGAGAGCCTCTCTTTCGGGCCTGTTCGCAGCGGAAGGGCACACAGAACCATGTTGCTCTCGGTTTGCTTATGGTTCATAAGTATTGTTTAAGCAAATGTTAGGCGCAAAGACTAATAAATTATAAAGAAAATGTCAAACACGAATGGAAACAGAAGTTTCGGGATGGTCTGGTTATTGTGTGTCTTTTTCCAATCATTTCAATATCTTCATGCGGCATATGGCGGTATACTTCATGGCAACACCATGGGGGTTATCAGCCGGGAGAACATTTTGCAAACCATCTGAAATTTCGCAAATCAGCTGAACTGGAAACATGGAATTTATCGAAGCTTTTTTACTGGGGTTGCTGCAGGGCATCACGGAGTTTCTGCCCGTAAGCAGTTCCGGACACCTGGCCCTGGCCAGCGCCCTTTTGGGCGCCGAACTTGCCCCGGGCATTACGTTTGAGATTGTGGTGCACTTCGGCTCTTTTTGCAGCATTGTCGTCTATTTCCACAAGCGGATCGGCGCCATCCTTGTGGATCTGTTCAAGTCGTTTTCCCCGTCCGGACTGCGATCGCGGCGGTTCGTGACCGACTCCAATACGCAGCTGAGTTACATTATCCTGCTGAGCATGATTCCCGCCGGCGTGGTGTATTTCACGTTCAAGGACTCCATCGAGGCCATTTTCTTCAATCCGACCCTGGTTTCGGTCATGCTCCTGGTCACCGGCACGATGCTCTTTTCCACCCGGTTTGTGGAGAATCCGAAAAAGGACGTGAACACGGGACGCGGATTCCTGATGGGTGTGGCCCAGTCGTTTGCCCTGATCCCGGGCATCAGCCGGTCCGGGACCACCATTACTGCCGGACTCCAGATGGGTATCAACCGCGACAGCGTGGCCAATTTCTCTTTCCTGATGGTTTTGCCGGTCCTGGGCGGGGCCATGCTCTACGATCTGACCCGTATTGCCGGGACTCTTGATACGGAAACCGTAATCGCCCTGGTCATCGGCTTTTTCACATCCTTCATCTCCGGCTACTTCGCCCTGAAATATCTGATCATCCTGCTCAAACGCGAAAAGCTTCACTATTTCGCCTTCTATTGCTGGGCAGTTGGTATTTTCGGGATTATCTACTTTTGATGCGATGTGTTCTGATGGAACGGATGTTGACTCGCGGGCAAAACTGACCGGCATCATTGCCATCATCATCACCGTCACCGTCACTATTACAATGGGGTAGCAGCATGACAGATACCATGGTTCGCGAAACACTGAAAAGCAGGCTGGGTTTCCTGCTGCTGGCGGCGGGATGTGCGGTTGGGCTCGGCAACGTCTGGCGCTTCCCGTTCATCGCCGGACTCTATGGCGGCGCCTCGTTCGTGATGATCTACCTGCTGTTCCTGGTGAT
>SKNL01000038.1 GCA_007120555.1 Balneolales bacterium | reverse complement strand
GTGATGAACGTGTTGGTCATGTTGGCCAGGAACATGGCCATCTGGCTGCCCGAAAGCAGATTGATCACGCGAAGCGTCTCGCCTGTGCGCGGATCGGTCTCGCCGAAGTCGAACGGCGCCAGGATGGCGGACATGATCCACACGAAAATCATCAGAAGGAAGAACAGGATGGCGGGGTCGGGCAGTTTGTTTCCGGCCCGTTCGATGACATCCAAAAACCGGCCTAAGATACCTGTTTGGTTGTTGTCGCTCATAATGTGTCGGTTAAAACATGGGATGGGGTTGCAGATGTGTCGGGTGCTGAACCCGGTCCACGGGACGCATGGTCCGGTTGAGCATGTACAATTCGCATAGAGATAGAGAAATCCTGCGTTTCATGCAAGAAAAATTATTCTCAGCGGATGTGGTATATCGATGGCAGCTGGGCAGGATCGCTGATACTGCACTCCATATCCATCAGTTTCCCGTCCTTGATGCCGTAGATCACGCCATGCACGGAGAGCGGCTGCCCGCTGCGCCAGGCTTTCTGCACAATGGTACTCCTGGCAACATTCCTGACCTGCTCGCGGACATTCCATTCGCACAGTTTGTCGACGATCTCCGACTCGGACAACCCCTCGAAGTCTTCGAGATGGTCTTCATAGATCTGCTTGATGGGCCGGATCCAGTTGTCGACCAGTCCGTGATCGGTCATTTCCAGGGAGGCCTTGACACCGCCGCAGGAGTAGTGCCCGCAGACAATGATGTGGCGGACTTTGAGCACCTCCACCGAATACTGAAGCACCGAAAGGATGTTGATATCGCTCTGCTGCACCATATTGGCAATATTCCGGTGCACAAACAATTCACCGGGATCCATATCGGTTATCTGGTTGGACGGGACCCTGCTGTCGGAGCATCCGATCCACAGGAATTGCGGTTTTTGCTGGTCGGCCAGGCGCTTGAAGAAATCGGGATCCTTCGTGACCATGCGTTGCGCCCATTTCCGGTTTTTTTCGAAAAGGGCGGAAAATTCATTTTTCATCTGCTTAAATCAATTTAGATTCATAAGGACAGAAAGAACTCACATGCCAAAATTTGATCATGCCCCTGTGAGTCAACCGGAGACTGCCATGTTCGTAGCGCTTCGCGACCTTCGGTCCACTTCGTGACCTTCGGTCCATATGTTTAAAATTTTTGATTTATTTTGATTTATAAGGTCACATGGAATGTCCATGACGATTATAATCATGCTTCTGTACGACGGGAAGCCGTCATGACCATAGCACTTCGTGACCTTCGGTTCATTCTTTTAACAATGATTTCTTTTGGAAAGTGTAACCCATGAAATTCATAAATTACGGGGATAAAGTAAAAGGTTATCGAACCAAATGTTGCAGTTTTTTATCCGGGACGGCCCGACCAGCGGTTTCGCCTGAGAAATGGCTGCCGATGGACAGTGATCAGATGCCGGAATACACCACGGCGAATTGAAATTGATTGTTTTAACCAGGAATACACCAGCACAGAATTTGAAAAAATTAAAAGAGCATAGAGAACTGTTTTTTTCCCTGCTTTGCGGCGCATTGCTTCTGGGTGCTTGGCTTTACGAGGTGCTGGGTGATCCGGAGATCAGGCCCATACCGGCCTATCTGCTGGCCTACTTCTTCGGTGGATATGATGCGTTCCGGCACATGATCTACAGCCTGCGCAGGAAACAGTTCGATATTGACTTCCTCATGCTGGTGGCTGCCGCCGGTGCCGCAGTGCTGGGGGCATGGGCGGAAGGCGCATTGCTGCTGTTTCTGTTCAGTCTCGGCCATGCCCTGGAGCATTACGCCATGGGTCGCGCGCGCAAAGCCATCCGGGCGCTTTCGGACCTGGCGCCGACCGTGGCCAGGATCAAGGAGGGTGACGGTGAAAAGGAGGTGCCGGTGGAAGAACTGAGTCCGGGCGACGTGCTGGTTGTGCGTCCGGGCGAACGGTTTCCGTCCGACGGCTTCGTGATATCCGGACGGAGCAGCGTCGACCAGTCCCCGATTACGGGCGAAAGCGTGCCGGTGGACAAGGAGCCGGTGCCGTCCCGGGAAAAGGCACGGGAAAAGAAGGATCGGCTCGGCGCGCAGTACCGGATTTTTGCGGGCACGATCAACGGCGACAGCCTTGTGGAGGTGGAGGTGCTCAGCCGCGCCGAGGACAGTACCCTCGCCCGGGTCATCCGCATGGTCAACGAAGCCGAGGCGCAGAAGTCGCCCACCCAGCGCTTTGCCGAACGATTTGAAAAAGTGTTTGTCCCGATCATCCTGGTTTTTGTCGCCCTGCTCCATTTCGCCTGGCTGGTCATCGATGAACCGTTTGGCGATTCGTTCTACCGTGCCATGGCCGTGCTGGTGGCGGCCAGTCCATGCGCACTGGCCATATCCACCCCGAGTGCCATCCTGAGCGGCGTGGCCCGCGCTGCGCGGCTTGGCGTGCTGGTCAAGGGTGGCCGTCCGCTCGAGCAGCTGGGCGGACTGCGTGCAATGGCATTCGACAAGACCGGAACCCTGACCGAGGGCGCCCCGAAGGTCACCGACGTCATCCCGCTGAACGGGTGGGATAAAGCCGGCCTCATGAAAATTGCGGTGGCCGTTGAGAAGTTCAGCGATCATCCGCTCGCCAGGGCCGTGGTGCGTGGCGGCGGCGAGTGGACCAACGGGGAAGCAACCCCCACGGCAACGGATATAAAGATGGTGACCGGCAAGGGCATCACAGGCACGGTTGGCGGGAAGCGGGTGGCCATCGGGCAGATGAAGTTATTTGACGGGTCCATTCCGGATGATATCCGCTCCCGGCTTGATGATCTGCATGAGCAGGGGCGCACTGCCATGCTGGTACAGGAAGAGGAGGAATTTGCCGGCATCATCGCCCTGATGGATATTCCCCGTCCCGCTGCAACGGGCGTCATACACGCTCTGCGCGATATGGGCATCGCACGATTGATCATGATCTCCGGC
The DNA here is from genome assembly GCA_007120555.1 of Balneolales bacterium. Lineage (GTDB taxonomy): Bacteria > Bacteroidota > Rhodothermia > Balneolales > Natronogracilivirgulaceae > SKNL01. The sequence goes on along the minus strand of SKNL01000038.1, from coordinate 2,817 downwards.
GACCACCAGCGCGTGGCCGACAATATCGGGGCACAAATCGGGGTGGACGAATCCTGGGGCGATCTGCTTCCCGAGCACAAAGTGGATGCCATCCGCAAGCTGCTGGACGAGGAGAACGAAGTGGCCATGGTCGGTGACGGTGTAAACGATGCCCCGGCAATGGCCCACGCTACGGTGGGTATCGCGATGGGCGCGGCCGGCTCGGATGTCGCCCTGGAAACCGCCGATGTCGCCCTGATGGCCGATGATCTGACCAAACTGCCGGTGGCGCTGGGGCTCAGCCGGCAGACCCGGAAGATCATCCGGCAAAACATCTTCATAAGTCTCGGAATGATCGCGTTTCTGGTGCCTTTTGTGCTCTTCGGATACGCCGGCATCGGCATCGCCGTCCTGCTGCACGAAGGTTCAACCCTGGTGGTGGTGCTCAACGCCCTGCGCCTGTTGGGCTATGACCATCCCGCAATTCAGCTGGAAAGCACCTCGTTGACGATGGCCACGGCCTCCTCCTGAATCCTTTTCAGGTGGTCTTTGCCGAGAAAGCTCTCCGCATAGATTTTGTAGATATCCTCGGTTCCGGACGGACGCGCGGCAAACCAGCCGTTTTGGGTCTCCACTTTCAGACCGCCGATCGCTGCATCATTGCCCGGAGCACGCGTAAGTTTCCTGAGGACAGGTTCACCGGCCATCTCTTCCGCCTTCACCAGTTCGGGTGACAGGCTTGCCAGGATCCGTTTCTTGTCCGGGGTGGCGGACGCGTCAATACGGTCGTAAACGGGACTGCCGTGTTTCTTCTCCAGGTCGGCGTAGTGCTCTGAGGGATCCCTGCCCGTTTTTGCGGTGATCTCGGCGGCCAGCAGGTTCATGATGATGCCGTCCTTGTCGGTGGACCAGGCCCCTCCGTCGAAACGCAGGAAAGAGGCTCCGGCGCTTTCCTCCCCGCCAAAACCGTAGGAACCGTCCAGAAGACCATCCACAAACCACTTGAAACCTACCGGAACCTCGGCAAGCTTCCGGTCCAGCCCTTTGCCCACGCGATCGATCATGCTGCTGGACACCAGTGTTTTGCCGACTGCAGCATCCGGCCGCCACTTCGGACGGTTCTGAAAGAGATAGTGGATGGCCACCGACAGGTAGTGGTTGGGATTCATCAGGCCCGCAGTGGGCGTGACAATGCCGTGGCGGTCAAAGTCGGGGTCGTTGCCGAAGGCGATGTCGAACCGGTCCTTCAAACCGATCAGGCTGGCCATGGCGTACGGGGAGGAGCAATCCATGCGGATCTTGCCGTCCTTGTCGACGGTCATGAATGCAAAACGGGGATCAGTGTCGGGGTTGACCACATCGATGTTCAGGTCGTAGGCGCGCGCTATCGGGTCCCAATACGCCACTCCGGCGCCGCCCATGGGATCCACGCCAATGCGCAGTCCGGCCCTGCGGATGGATTCCATGTCGATCACCCGGTCCAGCTCCTTGACGTACGGCATCACGAAATCGGTCGCCATGATGTTGTCCATCTTGAGCGCCCTTTCGAACGGGATGCGTTTCACGTCACGGCACCCGTCCGCCATGATCCGGTTCGCCGCATCCTGGATCTTTTTTGTGATATCGGTGCCGGCCGGACCGCCGGAAGGCGGGTTGTACTTGAAACCGCCGTCGCCCGGGGGATTGTGTGACGGTGTGATGACGATCCCGTCGCACTTGTACTCATCCTGGGCACGGTTGCATCCCAAAATGGCATGGGAAATGGCAGGGGTGGGGGTGTAGCCGAATCCCTGCTGATAGCCGACCGTCACATCGTTGGCCGCGAGCACCTCAATAGCGGTAATAAGTGCCGGTTCAGACAGGGCATGGGTGTCAATTCCGATAAAGAGCGTTCCATGGATGCCGGCCTCCCTGCGATAATCTGCCAGTGCCTGTGATATGGCCAGAATGTGCTCCTCATTGAACGTGCGCTTCAGCGAGGAACCGCGGTGTCCGGAGGTGCCGAACTGTACCTGGTGGACCGGATTCTCCGGATCGGGACGGTAGGTGTAATATGCGGCAACAAGCCTGGAAATATTGTCAAGTATGTAATGAGGCGCTTTTTTCCCGGCTAATTCGTGTATGGCCATGGCATTCTGTTTCGTTTGAAATTTTTTTGATGTTTGAGGCGTTCACTCTCATAAACCAAATCAAAGATGTAGCACTGACATGTCAAAATCAATTTATTTTATCCTCGGTGGGATACTGCTCGGCGCACTCGGCGGCTATGCGTACTGGTATTTCATCGGCTGCAATACCGGCTCCTGTCCCATAACATCCATCTGGTATCACTCCACGGCCTATGGCGCGCTTATGGGCGGGCTTTTGGGTAATATTGTAACTCCTGCTGCCAAAAAGCAGGATGAAAACGATGGTGCCACCGTTCCGGAAGAGAAGCGGACCTGACGTTCGGGGGCCTGTCCGGCCAGACTCCGTACGGTTTCTCTGGAAATAGTTGTCCCGCATCCGTATCCTTACTTAAAACCGATACGAAAAATACAGGGACAATCATGGATCAGCAATTCTTGCATTACGGCATATTCGTGTTGCTGCTCATCGCTGCTGCTTGCCGCCCGGCGCCGGTGGCCCCTTTCGATGCAGAACCCGAAGTCAGGGTGTTGCTCATCAACACGCTTGACGAATTTGTATTCACCTCACCCGTTCCCGTCACCATCACGGACCAGTCCACGGGGGCCGCCTTCGACTCCGATACCGGCATCGCCGACCCGGACATCAGGGATGAAGTGCGGGAGGATGCGGATGCCGAACCTGTCCCGCTCGTTTTTCGGCTGGATGGTG
>SKNL01000247.1 GCA_007120555.1 Balneolales bacterium | reverse complement strand
GGGCGAATACGCCGCCGGATCCTTCGACGGGCATGGCGACGGCTCCATAGTCATATCCAACCACGCCGGCAAACCGTTCGGAGTGCATATAGGCGAACTGCCAGTTGGGCACCCCGGAGAGTCCGGCTGGATTCCAGTATCCGGACAGTACATCGCGGGTGATGGCCGTGTACGCGCTGCCCATACCGAGGGGTCTGGCGCCACCTCCAACGGAGAGAAAATCGCCGCCGTATTTCGCCTCCTCAAACGCTTGACCGCCTGAGGTGGAAATGAGCAGGGCAGCAAGGATCAGGAATGTGTAAAAACCTCGGATTATCATGGAGTAGCAAAATGCGGTCTGATAGCCTGATGCAGGGTTACTGATCCAATGGTAACGCGGATCAATTGCCGGTTAGTCTTGACAAGATAAAAAAAGGGGAGCAATGAAACAGCACCGGGCAGGCAATCGGTCAAACGAATGAATCCGGTTCGGGATAGCGGATATGACACCTTGATTCAGCGGCTTTTGGTATTGAATAGGGTGTGACTATTGTTTAGAATAGAATCCATATTTTTGTACTTTACCTTTTGCACAAAAAGTCTGAAACAAACCATTCCCAATCATCAGGTAATTCTATGAAATTCAATGTCACCAGCGGTGAACTGGTAAAAAGTTTGTCGGCGGTTATCGGCGCCGTTCCCAACAAGGCGACTCTTCCGATCCTTGAGACCGTATTATTTGAAACGGAAGACAGCCGGATCAAATTGAGTGCTTCGGATCTGGAGGTGAGCATCATTGAATATGTGGGAGCCGTTGTGGAAACCCAGGGTGCCGTTGCTGTTCCGGCCCGCAGGCTTCTGGAAACACTGAGACAGCTTCCGGACATTCCGGTCACATTTGAAGTGGATGAGCGCGCCCAGGTCCGGTTCCGGACGGATAAGGGAACCTACAAATTGGCCGGCGAGAAAGCCGAAGACTTCCCGGATATGCCGTTGCTTGAGGATGGAAAGCTGATCAAGACGGATACGGAAAGTCTCAAGAACGCCATCAAGAAAACCAGTTTTGCCGTTTCGAGTGACGATTTGCGTCCAGCCATGATGGGGGTCTTTTTTGATATCGGTGAGGAGGAAAGCCGTGTGGTGGCCACGGACGGCCATCGCCTGGTGCGCCTGGTCCGCAAGGACATCTCCTCGTCCAGTCCCATATCGTTCATTGTGCCGGAAAAAGCGCTCACGCTCGTTGGCAAGGCGCTGGATGATGCGGCATGTGAGATGGTTGTGACGGTGGACCATGTGAGTTTTCAGTCCGGCAACACGCAGGTTATCACACGGCTGATCAACGAGCAGTATCCTCGTTACGAGTCGGTCATCCCGAGGGAGAATGACAAGACGCTCAAGATCAACCGGGACCAGATGCTGGCAACCGTCAAGCGGGTATCGGTTTTTTCCAGTTCCACAACGCGTCAGATACGACTGGAACTCAAGATGGATGAAATTGTGATTTCGGCCGAAGATCTGGACATGAGCAGCGAGGCCAAGGAGAGCATCCCTTCCGAATACTCCGACGAGCCCATGGAAATTGGCTTCAATGCCCGTTATCTGATGGATGTGCTCAACAATATTGATGATCCCGAGGTGGTGTTCGAGTTTTCGACTCCGAACCGGGCTGGCATCGTGCGGCCCTCCGTGCAGGATGACGAGGAGGAGATGCTTATGCTGGTGATGCCTGTCATGCTGAACACCTACGGTTGATGCCATCATGCCTTCTCCGTCCGGTATCATAACACTGACGAGCGACTTCGGGAGTCAGGATTATTATGTGAGTGCCATGAAGGCGGTGATTTTGGGCATTTCTCCCGATGTGCGGCTGGTGGATATCTCACACGGCCTGCCTCCTCAGGATATTATGGCCGGGGCATGGGTGCTCAAAAACACGGCGTTTCTGTATCCGCCGGGTACGATCCATCTGGCTGTCATTGATCCCGGTGTGGGAAGCAGTCGCCGCCCCGTGCTGGTTCAGGTCCGGGACCAGCTGTTTGTGGGTCCGAACAACGGGCTGTTCTCGTTGGTGGTTGAGAGCCAGGAGCACCGGGTTTTCGAACTGTCCAACAAGCGCTTTTGGCGGGATACCGTTTCGCCGACGTTTCATGGCCGTGATATCTTTGCACCGGTTGCGGCGTGGCTGAGCATAGGAGAGGTCCCGCAGCAGTTTGGCAGCGAATTGAGAGAACTGACGACGTATCGCTGGGCCAAGCCGATTGCCGATGAGGAGGGGGTCCAGGGCTGGGTGATGCACATCGACCGCTACGGGAATCTGATCACGAATATCCCGGAGTCCTATATCCGGAAATACGAGCAGCAGTCCACATTCAAGATCTATGTCGGGAATACCATACTCAAACATATTTCCGTATCATTTTCTGAAGTGACCGATGGGGAAGCGGTAGCACTGATCGGCAGTTCGGGCATGCTCGAAATCGCCATAAACAAGGGAAATGCAGAACGTATGCTCGGGGTGGAAAAAGGTGCTCCTGTTTCTTTGGTAATTCAAAAAAGTGTATCTTGATTTAAAGCAATCAAAGTACTGTACGTGCGTTGAAGAGGTCTAAAAAAAAGAACGCGGAAAAAAAGGATCCGGCAACGGTAAAACGACAATCAACTTCCAGGGGTATCGGTTAGTGAACGTTATTGAAAAAACCCTGGCAGACTAGCTGAAACAAGTAATTGCTGCACAATTACAAACTGTAGGAGCATCAGCCACGACAACGAAGAGGACTGCAAAAAACTGATGTATGGCACAGACTTATATTGATGAAAACCGATGGCCGATTGTGATCATCACGCTGTCCGGAAGCGAGACACTGAAGGACATCTGCCATTTTCTGAAAAGGCTGGAGGAATATCAGTCCAGGGAGGAAGATTTTTGTTTCGTCATGGATCTCAGAGAGATACATCATCTGCCCCAGGATGCGCGAAATCGGCTCATAGCGTGGCTTATGGAGGCGGACATGCATCAGCTTGCGGGTACCGCTGCGGTTGTATCGTCGCCCATGATGAAAGCATATCTCTCTTCCGTCGTATGGATGGCCAAGTCACTGACCAGAGGGAAAAAGGGTTTCAAGCACAAGACGGCCCGTTCTCTCAGCGAGGCGTATGAATGGTCGCGTACGCGCCTGGATAAATCGCGATCAGGCGGCCAGGGTAGCGGAAAAGGGTGAAATCACCATGCCGGATGGTAATCTTGCCATGAACGGTATTCCTGCGGACGGCCACAGTCTCAAGCCGGAGGAATTGTTGCTGAACCCGGGCCGGATCCTCCATTGTCGGACAGGGAGGTTGCAATCGCCACTTCGCGGGCAGCAAACTATGGAGGGGCAAGGTGCGCTGTCGCGGCTCCGTCCCGCTTCCATGGCGGAGAGAAGCAATCTTTGGAGGGTGACGGCATTGGTCTATGAACCACTTTGGCGCAAATATTCCACCGGTATCCTTACACGAGGGACATGGTCGCTCGTGGAGGAGTGTGACATTGTCACGGAAATGCTGAAGCCGGCACGTGGCGCAAACTATCTGGATCTGGGTTGTTCCACAGGTGTCTATTCCCGGGCGGTGTTGGAACGAGAGCCGGAATCGGGCATGATTCTGGTGGATTATTCCCTGCCAATGCTGGAAAAGGCCAGGATGAAAACCCGATCTGATGCGCGTGCGGTGTACCTGCAGTGCGATGCCGCGGCGCTTCCCCTTCCTGCAAACAGCATGGACGGTGCCGTTATGGGAGGCACCCTGAACGAGCTGTCAGAGCCGGAGCGGGTTCTTTCGGAACTTGCACGGGTCCTGAAAAAAGGTGCAACGGCCGTTATCATGCATCTTGTCCGTGCCGGCAGCCCGGCACTGTTCGCCAAACTGCTGTCGCCGGGCGGTGTGTGGATTCCGGAGGAAAAAGAAGCGGATGCTTTTTTCCGGTCAGCCGGTTTTGATCTGGCAGATTCACGAAGGGCCGGGGTTATGCGGATATCTCGGCTTCGTGCGCCTTAGATTGTCCGGCTGTCGCATTTTGTCCGGCCGTTACATTTTGTCCGGTGCGGAAATGCCCAGTATGCCCAGCCCGTTTGCCAGCACGGTAGCTGTAACCGTAAGCAGTTCGGTGCGCGCCAGTGCAAGTTGCTCTTCTTCGCCCAGAATCCGGCAATCGTGATAGAATTTGTGGAATGCGGTAGCCAATTCGTTAAGATACTGGATCAGTTTGTGCGGCTCGCGCTGACCGGCTGTCATTAAAATGACATCGGGGAATTCGAGAAGGCGTTTGATCAAAGTTGTTTCTGCATCGTGGGCAAGCAGGCTGAAGTCGGGTGCCTTCCCGGCGAAGTCATAATGATCCCGCACTTTCCTCATAATACTCTGTATCCGGGCGTGGGCATACTGGAGGTAGAACACCGGATTTTTTTCACCGGCCTGCTTGGCTTCATTCAGGTCAAACTCAAGATGTGTTCCGGGGGCGCGCATCAGGAAGAAAAAGCGGGTGACATCGGCGCCCACTTCGTCCATCAGCTCGTCGAGTGTGACAAAATTGGCTTTTCGGGTGCTCATCTTGAACGGTTTGCCATCCTTGACAATGGTAACGAACTGGTAGACGATCACGTCAATGCGATTGCTGTCAAATCCGCATGCCTGCACGGCTGCTACAACATCGGGGTATGTGGCGATGTGGTCGGCGCCGAAGATATCGATCGCCAGATCAAATCCGCGCTCCAGCTTGTTGATGTGATAGGCAATGTCGGGCAGGCGATAGGTGGGCTCTCCGGTGCTTTTAATGAGCACCGTATCCTTGTCTTTGCCGAAAGCGGTTGTTTTAAACCAGGTGGCGCCGTCCTGTTCGAAAACAAGGTCTTTTTCGCGAAGAGTTGCGATTACCTTGTCAATGGATCCGTCCTCATAAAGTGTGTTTTCATTGAAGAAAGAATCCATGGAAATATTCATGCGGGCAAGGGTTTGCCGGATATCCTCAAAAATGCTCTCTTCTGCGGCTTGCCGGAAAACGGGCAGGTGCTCTTCTTCCGTGAGGGAGTCACCATGCTTCTCCAGCACTCTTTCTGCTATTTCGGTTATATAGGCCCCTTCGTATCCTCCTTCCGGAAACACGATATTGTGCCCTGTCGACTGCAGATAGCGGGCGCGCACACTTTCCGCCAGCACTCTCATCTGACGTCCGGCATTGTTGAAGTAGTATTCGCGCTGCACATCGGCACCTGCCCATTCCAGCACCCTGGCAATGGTATCTCCGAGCACGGCATTTCGTCCGTGTCCCACAGTAAGCGGGCCGGTTGGATTGGCGCTTACGAATTCGACCTGGATTTTTTTGAGTTCCAGCATCCGGCCCTTTCCGAATTCCCTGCCGGTCCGGTGTGCCTCGACCAGCTTGTCTGTCAGCCAGTTTCCGGCGAAACGGAAATTGATGAATCCGGGTCCGGCCACCTCAACTCCGCGAATGTGTCCGGTGGACAGGTCAATCTGGTCCGCTATTTTCTGTGCTATTGACCGCGGATTGTCCTTAAGTGCCTTGGCCAGTGTAAGGGCCACGTTGGTGGATGCGTCCCCGTGTTCGGGGGAACGCGGTTTTTCAATGGTGATTTCCGGAGTTTCCAGATCGGGGGCCACTTTTTTCAGTGCCCGGGCGATCTGCTCCTTCAGGTAATCTTGCATGGTAATCTCGGGTTAAATCGGAAGCTCCAAATATACAAGATTTCCGGGAAGGAAACGGGATTTATCCCATCAATCCCTCGGAGCGCATGCTGAGGTAATCATAGCCGGCGATGATAATGTGGTCGTCCACTTTGATATCCAGCATGTCGCCCGC
>SKNL01000129.1 GCA_007120555.1 Balneolales bacterium | reverse complement strand
TTTGCGACGGTCGTAGGAACCATCATGGAACTCATTGTGGAGGAAAACAGCCACGGTATCCTGCCCCACACGCAGGTCGGCCCGGCGGTGGGCATAGGTCCCGTCGATCAGTATCGGTCTGGTCTCCCCCGGGATGCCAAACTGTACAGGACCGCTCACGCGGTACCAGCTGTCGGCCGTGATGACCGATTCGCCGTCGAATAGCTCGAACCGGATCGGCTCGACAATCATGGATGTGCGGCCGGGAAACGGCTCCGTGTGCGCTGTGCCCGGGTGGATGCGCATGCTGCTAATGCAAGCAACAAGGCCGCGACCATGAGGCCCTTCGGCCATCGGCAGCTGTAATTTCTTCTTTTTTTTGTGATCATCTCCCTAAAATATTGAAAAATAAACCAGAAAATGATGCCCGAAACAAAGCGGCCCAATGAGCCGGCCCGACCGCTGTTGCTTTTACCGACGGACTTTCGTACTTTTATATATAGTAATCAATATAATTATATTTATAATAGATATGATCGCATCCATAAGAAAACAATTGCTCACAAACTGGCATCCCATGAGATGGGTCGCGCTTGGAGTTGGTCTGTTCCTGGCCGCAAACGCCTTCACGGCGGGCGAGCCTGCGCTGGGACTTTTATCGCTGTTCTTCCTGTTCCAGGCGGTGACAAATACCGGGTGCATGGTGGGTCACTGTGCGGGTGGAAGCTGTCAGACCGACGCCGCAGAAGCCCGGGAGAAATCCTGACGAAATCACACAAGAAAACTGGTGTTCCGCGGCCGCCGGACAGACACTCTGTTTTCAGTTAAAATACCGTTACAGAATACAGGCCAGACAACAGAACATGAGCAACGACATTCGCAACAAGAGCTTCTCCGAACTGATCAAAGGCGATACGCCGGTCCTGGTGGATTTCTACGCCGACTGGTGTGCTCCGTGCCGCATGATGCCGCCCATCCTCAAGGAACTCAAGAGCCGCATGGGCGAACATATCCACATCCTCAAGATCGACACGGAAAAAAATCCCGATGTGGCCATCCGGTTTCAGGTACGGGGCATTCCGACGCTCATCCTGTTCCGTCACGGCCATGTAATCTGGCAGCAATCCGGGGTGATGCAGGCGCCCCAGCTGGAGTCGATCACACGGCAGAAACTGGCCGAATACGATGCGATGACGGCTGACTGATTTTCCCAAAAATTCACGGTCGGCCAGGGCACATCGGGAGCAGGCATCTTGTCGCGAAGAAGATTGGAACCTTATCGCGAAGAAGATTGGAGGAAGCGGCCAGGCGGGCGGATGCCATCGTAAACTTCACAACCACCTGCGGCCCTGCCGATTGACCCATAAAGCCAGCAGCAATATGGCTGCGCCCAGGGCCAGGCGTACCAGGTCGGCGTCACGGTTCCAGATGAGCAGGTTCACCAGCAGCCCGACCGGAATGACCGCATTGTTCATCACCGCCAGGGTCCCGGCATCCACTTTGGTGGCTCCGCTGTTCCACAGAAAAAGTCCGACCGCCGAGGCGCCGAACCCCAGCCAAAGGAGAACGGCCCAGTGCGTACCGGTCCCGGGCATCAGGGACGAATCCCCGAAGATGAGCCAGGCCGGAAGGATGATCGCCAGGGCGCCGGCAAAGAAGTAGCCAAAAAAGCGGATCGGTGCAATATCGGTGGGATACCAGGCGATGAGGTTTTTATAGCCCACCTGTCCGGCCGCAAACGATGCGTTGGCCACCTGAAGCAACAGGAATCCAACAACATAATCACCGGTAATGCCGTCGTACCGGATCACACCGGCGCCGACCACAGCAAGAAGCGCAGCGATCAGCGCCACCGGTGAAAAACGCCGGTTCAGGGCGTCATCGAACAGGGTGACAAAAATCGGGGTCAGTATGGTGAACAACAGCACTTCGGGTGCACTGAGAAAAAGGAATGAGCGGTAAAGGCACAAATAGGTCACGCCGAACTGCAGGGCGCCAACGATAACCGTGCCGGTGATCAGCTCATGCCGGACTCCCCGCCATTTTGTGATGGGGAGAAAAACCAGGCCGGCGAAGACGACACGCGAAAGTACGGCGAAGTCGCTGTCCACCTGTCCGGCCAGATACTCGTCGATCAGACTGAAGGAAAACGCCCAGAGAACCGTAACAAAAACCAGGTAACGCATGTTTTAAAGCCACCTTGGCGTTTTTTCGGCGTACTCCTCATACTCCTCTCCGAATTTCTCAAGCATTTTGCGTTCTTCAGGGATTATTTGAAAGCGGGTAATATAGGCAAAAAACCCGGGCATGAGCATCATTGAGAGCAGGTCGGTGAGGTAGATGGTCAGCGCAATCAAAACCATGGCCAGCGCCAGGTACATGGGATTCCGGGAGTGTTTGTAAGGACCTGAAGTGATCAAGCGTTCGGTTTCATGGGGTTTATGGGCATGGACAGTGGTACCCTTGCGATAAAAGAGCCAGATGCTCCAAAAACCTACAATCAGCGCCGTGACACAGAGAAAAACAACGATGGCCAGCCGAAACGGAATATCCACATCAAATACCGGGAACCATCTATCTATTCCCCAGAACAGAAGTGCAAATATTGCAAACACGCCCACCGGCGGAATTTTCAGTTCAAGGGAATGCGGGGGTTTCTCGGCTGCTTCAGGGATGTTTGAGTCAGAGTCAAAATCGTCGGTCATTCGGGTTGTTCCTATGTCCATGAATCCTAAATGGCGGAATATACGGAAAGCGGAACCTTTTTTCCTTCCTCACGGTAGTTATGGACACTTGCAACGACACTTCTCCAAATCAGGACCATGAAATCAGGACCATGAAACGAAGGTCACGAAGTGCTACGAACATGACAGCCCCCGGCTGACACACAGGAGCATGATTATAACCGTCATGGCCATTCTATCTGACCTATTGAATCAAAAAAAATAAACAGATGAAAATAACCGAAACGCTTCGAAACATCGATTTTCCGGTCATTGCCATTCAGCTTCTCATAATGGCCACGTTCGGACTTGCCTCTTTTTCCAAATGGACCGGCGGCGGCATTCCGGAATCGTTTACCAATCAGTTCGGAGAGACGTGGCTGAACGCATGGCCTGGCGGGCTGTTTCTGCCGTTTTACTCCATTGTCGTCGCCGAAACCCTGGCCTTCCTGCTTGCTGCAGTAAGTTTCTTCCGGGGGGAATGGATAAAAAGCAGGGAGGTCAACTGGCTAAAGTACAGCCTGGTGCTCTCCCTTTTTATTTTTGTCATTCTTGGATACGGCTTGCGCCTGACGGGGCAATTCGGCGGTGCGGCCAATGCCTTTTTTTATTTCGGCATCACCCTTCTGGCCCTCTGGTATATCGACCCGAAAAAGAAATAGTCCAAATGGTCGCGATTGAGTGCTGTGCATGAAACGGTCAAAAGAAAGAGATGGCGGAGGCATATCTGTCCACCCGACCGTCGCATCCTGATAATTCTGCCGGTCTTATTTCTGTTGCAAGCTGTAGAAGCCCGGGCAAATGGCCCGTATTTCTACAAGTCGGCAAATCTTGCCCGGTAATCATCACGCAGGGATATCATTTCCCCGCGCAGTATGCTGTCGTCATCCAGGTCGCGGTATTCGAAACGCACCAGTTCGCCGGGTACACCCTCAGCGAGCCACCAGCGATATTCCATGTTTTTCGGATGTCCTTCCCCTTCTTCCAGATCCTCGAAATCCGCGAAATCCTCGGGTGCGATGATCAGAAGTTCCGTATCAAAACTTCCGGCACCTGTGCTGATCGTTTCCCTTTCCTGCCGGTACAGACTCCGGTCTTCTACATGGAAGTGGCCGGTCATGTATCCGATTTCCTCAATGGACGCCTCACCTTCCTGTATCTCAGCTCTTTCCTGCTCGTCCCGGGCGAATTCATGATGCCGCACTTCACCGGTCTCCGGATCCTTGATATACATTTCAAGAGCCGCGAGACCCTCGGTGAGAAGTACTTCAAATTCCACCGGATCAGCTTCATCGGCATCGAACTTCAGATACCACCACATGGAGCCATCATCCAGCCGCTTCAACAGCGCCCGCTCCGCGGTATAAGAAGAGATATTTTCGGCCTCGATGGCTTCGATCCGCCATGTGGCTCCCTGTCCTTCCTCGAAAGCACCGGGGGAGAAGCCGAATCCACCCATATAAAAGGCCTGTGTATAGACAAGCTGGTACATCATCACATCCGAGTACCTGTCCAGGCGGGGCCCGAGTTCCTGCTCTACTGCTGCACCAACCGCCGCATTGATGGTCCGGCGTGTCGTCTCCTCAAAGATGCCGCAGCCCGTGATTGCCAGAGTCAAAACAACGGCAATTATCACGTTTTTTGCATTGTTTGTTTTGTTTTCTCTGTTTGCTCTGTTGCGAAAAAAAACATAGCCTGATAGCGCAGTTTTTATCTTCATATTCCCTGAGTTTTATGGTGAATGGTCTTGATGTGCCGCGCAAACAGCCCGGCTTGTATTGCTTTGTTCAAAACTGATTCTGAAGACTCACCCTGTAACGTGATTCAATAATATGATATGAAAAAACTTCGCTATTTCCATGAAGAGCAAGTGGTAAATATTTATTACTTTCAAACGTTCAGTAATGTGAATTACCTATCGACAGGATGAAAAAAACACATATAGTTATCGCTTTGATCCTTTTGGCTGCCGGAATCTGGTGGGGCTCCCGTTTCTGGGGCCCGGCCGACGACGCCTTGCCGCCTTTGCATACTGTAGAGGTGGACCGCGGTGAGGTATCGCGGCGTGTCGTGGCGCACGGGACTCTGCAGCCGGTGCAGAAAGTGACCGTTGGAAGCCAGGTTTCAGGTATCATTGAGAATATCATGGTGGATTTCAACGCGCTCGTCACCAAGGGGCAGGTTATCGCACAAATCGACCCTTCCACATTCTCAGCTGCGGTCAGTTCCGCAAGGGCAGAGCTGGAATCGGCCGAAGCCGGACTCGAACTCGCGCGCATGAACTGGGAACGCGTCCAGGAACTCCGGGCACGGCAGTTCATCGCCCCGTCCGAGGTAGACCAGGCCAGCGCCACACTGCACCAGGCAGAAGCGCAGGTGCGCGTGCGGCAACATGCCCTTGAAAGGGCCGAACGCGAACTGGACCGCTGTACCATCACCTCCCCAACCGACGGCATGGTCATCTCACGCAATGTGGATGTCGGGCAGACCGTGGCAGCCAGCCTCAGTGCGCCGATCCTTTTTGAGATCGCCACCGACCTGCGCGACATGCACATCTATGCCAACGTTTCCGAAGCCGATATTGGCCAGGTGGCCGACGGTCAGCAGGTCCTTTTCCGCGTGGATGCCTACCGCGACCGGAATTTTGAAGGTGAGGTGATCCAGGTCCGCAACGCCCCCATCATGGAAGACAACGTCGTGCATTACGAAACCATCATCGCCGTGGACAACAGCGAGATGCTGCTCAAACCCGGCATGACCACCGAAGTTTCCGTCATCACCGCCATAAAAGACGATGTGATGCGTGTGCGAAACACGGCACTGCGCGCCCGGCTGCCGGACAACCTGATCCCTTCCGGGGTGGATGCGGACCGCGGCGGTTCCGGCGGTTCCACCGGAGAGGAAGCGGCTGGCGAAGGTGCAACGGGTGCCGATGAGGGTTCCGGCAGCGAGAGCGGAAATGCTTCCGTTGAAGACGATGGGCTGGATGGACGCGTGTTCGTCCTGCGAAACAACCGCATTGAACCGGTAACTGTCCGGACGGGACTGAGCGACGGACTGCACACCGAAATCCTTCGGGGTGACCTCTCTGTCGGTGACACTCTGGTTGTAGGACTGTCGCTGCGAACCGGTACCGATAATGACAGCCGGAGCATCCTGCGAGGCCGGCAGGCTCAGTACTGACCG
>SKNL01000048.1 GCA_007120555.1 Balneolales bacterium | reverse complement strand
TTCTTGTTGTCTTTCTTGTTGCCCTTCTTGTTCTTAAGCGGCGGGTTGTACTTTTTGGCCTCCCAAATCTGCTCACAGTATTGCGTGATGGTGCGATCGGAAGAGAATTTACCCATGCGCGCAACATTGTGGATGGCTTTTTTCATCCATTCATCCTGGTTCTTGTAGAGCTTTTCCACATCCTTCTGCTGCTCGGCATAGGATTCAAAATCAGCCAGCACCATGAAGTAGTCGCCTTCATCAAGCAGCGAGCGAATGATCGGATGGAACAGATCCGGCTTCTCCGGTTCGAAGAAACCGTCGCGGACCTGGTTCAGCACTTCCTGCAGTTCCGGGACCGAGTCGTAGTAGTCGCGGGGGTTGTATCCTTGCCTGCGCGTCTCTTCCACCTCTTCGTCCGTCAGTCCGAAGATGAAGATATTTTCCTCACCGACCTCTTCCCGGATCTCGATGTTTGCGCCGTCCAGCGTTCCGATGGTAAGGGCTCCGTTGAGGGCGAACTTCATATTGCCGGTGCCGGATGCCTCCATTCCGGCCGTGGAGGTCTGTTCGGAAAGGTCCGCCGCCGGGATCAGCCGTTCTGCCAGTGATACCGTATAGTTCTCAAGGAAGAGGCAGGAAAGCTTGTCCTTGGTATCAGGGTCATTGTTGATCTTTTCGGCAATGGAATTGATCAGTTTGATCTGAAGCTTGGCCATGGTGTAGCCGGGTGCCGCCTTTCCTGAGAAAAGAACGGTTCGCGGCTGGAAGTCAGCTTCCGGATCGGCCTTGATACGGTTGTAGAGCATGGCGGTATGCAGCGCTACCATCAGCTGCCGCTTGTACTCATGAATCCGCTTGATCTGGATATCGAAAATGGAGTCAGGATTGAGGCTCATCCCGTACTCGGTCTCAATGAAGTCTATGAGGGCCAGCTTGTTTTGTCGCTTGACCTTGGCAAACTTCTTGCGGAACGTTTTGTCACCTGCCTTTTTGTCGATTTTCTTGAGCTGATCCAGATCGGTGATCCATTCATCACCGATTTCATCTGAGATAAGGTCGGACAGTCCGGGATTGCACTGCTTGAGCCAGCGGCGCGGTGTAATCCCGTTGGTCATGTTGATGAACTTTTCCTCGTACATCTCATAGAAATCCTTGAAAATGGTTTTCTTGATCAGTTCGGTGTGAAGCCGGGCCACGCCATTGACTTTCTTGGAGCCGACAATACCCAGTGTCGCCATCTGGACCGCGGGCTTTTCACCTTCGCTGATGATTGACATGCGACGCACCCGGTTCACATCGTTTCCGAACTTGTCGCGGACATCGTTCAGGAACCGTTTGTTGATTTCGTAGATGATCTGCAGGTGACGTGGGAGCAGGTTGCGCATCAGCGGCACCTGCCAGGTTTCCAGTGCTTCCGGAAGAACGGTATGGTTGGTGTAATTGATGGATTTGCGGGTGATGTCCCAGGCGAGTTCCCAGTCAAGCCCCTCGTAATCAAGCAGCACGCGCATCAGTTCCGGAATGGCCAGGTTCGGGTGCGTGTCGTTGCACTGGATGGCCACCTTGTCCGGAAACTTTCTCCAGTCATCGTGCACTTTTTTAAAACGGCGGAGAATATCCTGCAACGTGGCAGATACAAGAAAATACTCCTGCTTGAGGCGCAGCTCCTGTCCCACGAAAACCTTGTCGTTGGGATAGAGAACGCGCGATATGTTCTCCTGAAGCTGTGTATCCCGGACCGCATCGATATACTCTCCCTGGCTGAAGGACTGCAGGTCGAGGGCCTTGGAAGAGCTTGCTTTCCAGAGCCGCAGGTTGTTGACCACGTCGTTTTTATACCCGGGGATCGGGGTATCGTAGGCAAGGGCATTCACTTTCTGGGTGTTCACCCACTTGAACCGGAGCCTCCCGTCAGAATCAGTGTAAGGCACAGATTCCCCGTAGAAATCGACAGGATAGAGGATTTTCGGACGGACGACATCCCATGGATTGCCGAATTGAAGCCACGTATCCGGCTTCTCGATCTGGTAGCCGTTGCGGATTTTCTGTTCAAAGATCCCGAAGTCGTACCGGATGCCGTATCCGTATCCGGGTATACCCATGGTAGCCATCGAATCCAGGAAACAGGCGGCGAGCCGGCCGAGCCCGCCATTGCCCAGACCTGCATCAAACTCGTTCTCCTTGACCTCGTCATAGTCCAGGCCCAGATCCTCAAGCGCTTCCCTGACCTCGTCCAGTATTCCCAGGTTCACCAGCATATTGTCAAGCAGGCGCCCGATCAGGAATTCCATCGAGATATAGTAGACGCGCTTGGCATCCACGTCATAATAGTACTCCTGGGTGTCGATCCAGCGGTCATGCAGCCGGTCCAGGGCCGCAAGGGCGACACTCCGGAATTTGTCCCATTTGGTGGTCGAATACTTGGATTTGGCGAGGGTAAAACGAAGATGCCGCTGGATATCAAGCTTGAAGGATTCGGCATCCATTGCCTTGCTGATATCATCATTGAATTTAATCATACAATAGCTCCTAAAGGTGAATTACAAGGGGTGTGTGAACCTCTGTGAAGAGAGCGTCATCGGTTGTGACGAAATCGTATCTCTGTGAAGAGAATGCCATCGGTTGTGACGAAATCGTATCTCTGTGAAGAGAATGCCATCGGTTGTGGCGGAATCGTATCTCTGTGAAGAGAATGCCATCGGTTTTGGCGGAATCGGTATGTGATGCCGATATGTAATGGTTTAGATTCGGATTACAGTCTTTAAATACATGCTTCAATGCATGCTTTCTGGTAAACAAATGTACTAAAAAATCAGGAAGATTGGTAGACACCGATGTCAGGAATGAAGGAAGGAGGCGTGAGGCTGGCCTTGTGCTTCCAGTCGACAAAAAGGTTAAAGGCATCCACGGCAACGAATTCCTGCTGGAAGATGCCGAAGACGGAGGACCCGCTTCCGCTCATGGCGGCATAGTCGGCGCCAAGCTCGTACATCTGATCCTTGATGTCGCCGATCATGGGGTGCTGGTGGATGACCCACGGCTCCAGGTCATTGCCCAGCAGATAGCGCCATTCCTCCAGCGGTTCTTTCAGGAGGATGTGTTCGAGCTCAAACTCCGGCTCTTCATCGGGAGAGCAATGTCGGTATGCGTCGGCTGTGGACACGTGTATGTCCGGAAAAACCGTCAGTATCCACGCATCCGGCTGAATATCGCAAAACGATATTTCGGTGCCGATGCCGGTGCCGATGCCGGGTTTGCCGTGCAGGAATACCGGTATATCGGCACCCAGCACGCTGACAAGCTGGTGGATCTCATCCAGGGAAAGGTCAGGCCGGGACACTTTCCGGAGCATGCGCAGAATGGTGGCTGCGTTGCTGCTTCCGCCGCCCAGCCCGGCGCCGAACGGGATCAGCTTATCCACCAGCACGGACCATCCGTCGTCAAAATCAACGTACTTGCGAAGGGTGCTGACCGCTTTCACGATCAGGTTGTTATGGTCGGAGGGCAGGCGTTCATCCGTCATCTCCAGGGCAAATGCGGGCGCTTTTTTCATCTCGAACCGGTCGCTCCAGTTGATGAAACAGTATCCGGTTGCTATTTCATGGTATCCGTTGGGAAGCCGGCGCAGCACCTGGAGACCAAGGTTGATTTTGGCCCACGAGCGGGAGACCCAAATGGTGTTGTCGCTACTGTTCACGTCTGATTATTGGTTGGATTGGCATGGGATGGTTTTGTTCTGTTGGAAGTGCTTTTTGCCTGCTTTTTGCCGGAGGCACGGTTTTCTGTTTCTTGCTGCTGCGGCACCGTTTCGGCCAGTGAGTGCAGATATTCCAGGGCGGCTTCCCGGGTATTGGGGATGGTTCCGTCCAGAATGGCCTCCTCAATGGCGGATTTGATGCGGCCGATTTCAGGTCCGGGCCCGATGCCGCAGATTTCCATGATCTCGTTGCCGTCCACGGGAGGCTGCCAGTTGCGGATACGGTCCTTTTCCTCCACTTCGGCAATCCGTTCTTCCACGAAGTCGAAGTTTTGGAGGAACTGGCGGATTTTCTGGTGGTTCTTGCTGGTGATATCGGCGCGACAGAGTGTCATCAGGTCCTCCAGGGTGTCGCCGGCTTCAAAGATCAGCCTGCGGATGGCGCTGTCGGTTACTTCTTCGGTCGCCAATGCGATGGGACGCAGATGCAGGCGCACAAGCTTCTTCACGTAGCGCATCCGCTCATCGAGCGGCAGCCCAAGGCGCCGGAAAAGGCGGGGGACCATATGGGCACCCAGCGCATCGTGGCCATGGAACGTCCAGCCTTGTTTCGGCTCAAACCGCTTGGTGGCCGGTTTGGCGATATCGTGCATGATGGCCGCCCAGCGCAGCCAGAGGTTGTTCGATACCATCGCCACATTGTCCAGCACTTTCAGCGTATGGTGAAAATTGTCCTTGTGCCGCAGGCCATGGATCTCCTCCACGCCCTGCAGCTCGCAAAGCTCAGGGAAAAACTGTGCCAGCAGTCCGGTTTCATTCAAAAGGATGAATCCGGAGGATGGCTGGTCGCACATCACGATTTTGTTGAGCTCGTCAATGATGCGCTCCCTGGAGATGATCTCCAGTCGCGGGGCCATCTTTTCGATCGCCTTTTTGGTCCCGGGAGCGATACTGAAATGAAGCTGGCTGGCAAAGCGCACTGCCCGCATCATGCGGAGAGGATCGTCGCTGAAGGTCTGCTCCGGATCCACCGGCGTGCGGATGATATGGTTTTCAAGGTCCCGCAAGCCGTTGAAAGGATCATGTAAAACACCATAGTTCCGGGGGTTGAGTGACCAGGAGAGCGCATTGATGGTGAAATCACGCCGGTACTGGTCATCTTCAAGTGTGCCGTCCTCTACGGCGGGTTTGCGCGAATCCGGCCGGTAGCTCTCCTTGCGGGCTCCCACAAACTCCAGGGAGAACCGGCCCCAGGTGACCTGGGCGGTGCCGAACCGGCGGTAGGTGGCAATTTTCCGGGTGCCGAGTTTTTTCGCGACGGCTTCAGCAACACGGATTCCGGATCCGACCGTCACAAAGTCGATGTCACAGATGCCTTCTGAAGGGAGGCGCCTCAGGTAGTAGTCCCGCACAAACCCGCCAATGACGTGGACTTCCTGGCCGATTTCCGAAACGGCTTCGGAAATATCGCGAAACAGCTGCTGATATGTCGGATCAAGTTCCTGCAAAAGAATAAAAGTGGTAAATAAAGTAGGAAGATGCGTATTCTTTATCTTGAATATCCACAAAAGATAACGATCATTTTGCTTTAAGATGACGTGATCTCACATTTATTCCTGCCGGCTGATGTCTGAGAAGCGTGAAATTACCCGCAGCGAGAAGGCCATTCGTATCAGCCTGGTCATTTCTGTTCTTGTTTTTCTGATGAAATTCACGGCATGGCTCTATACCGGGTCCAGCAGTGTGCTATCCGATGCTGCCGAGAGTTTCGTACACGTATTTGCCGTCGGTTTTTCCACATTCGGGATCTACCTGAGCCAGAAGCCGCCGGACAGTGACCACCCCTACGGACACGAACGCATCGGTTTTTTTGCTGTGGGAGCTGAGGGAGCGCTGATCCTGGTGGCGGCGCTGACCATCTGCTACCAGTCCATAAAAAGCCTGGTCATCGGCATTGAGGTGTTCCATATTGGGACGGGGGCCGGTATCATCTTCGCTTCGGCGCTGATCAACCTGGTGCTGGGCTCCTGGCTGGTGCGGACGGGGAAGAGGGAGAACAACATGATCGTCACCGGCAACGGAAAGCATACGCTTACCGATGTCTACACCAGCGCAGGCGTGCTTGTGACGCTTTTTCTCATTTCCCGCACCGGTTTGATGTTCCTTGATTCCGTGGTGGCAATGGCAATAGCCGCCTATATTTCCGTGGAAGGATACCGGCTTGT
>SKNL01000109.1 GCA_007120555.1 Balneolales bacterium | reverse complement strand
TTCGATGACCCGTACTGGTCGCGTATCAGCGCGCAGATACCCGGAAAGCTGTGCTTGTAGGTGACATTGCTTTCGCGGAAGTCATAGGTGATATCATACTTGCGCTCACCGCTGCCGTGCATGATGACATCCCGCAAATCTTCGGGCAATTCCTCATACGGGGTGCGGAACGATGCCCCGTGGGACTGAAAGACCGCTTCGAGCTGCTTGAATACGAAAATGCTGCGCGGTTTGCCGAGAAAACGGATGGCACCCTCTTCGATGCTCTGTTTTCGGTTGGGGATCACCAGGCCGGGATCCACGTCGTACCGGTAGCCGAGTCCGTCACAGTCCGTACATGCGCCGTACGGTGAGTTGAACGAGAACATGTTGGGCGCCGGCTCGTCGTAGGAGAGGCCGCTTTCGGGATCGAACAGGTTCTGCGAGAAGAGCATGTCACGGAATCCACGGTCGCTTTCCGCATCCTCAATGGCCAGTATCAGATTGCCGTCGGCCATATCCAGCGCAACCTGCACGCTCTGCTCAATACGGCTGCGGCTGTTTTCGGAGACGACAAACCGGTCCACCACCACTTCGATGTCGTGCGTCTTGTAACGGTCGGCCTGAAGTCCGGGTTCGAGTTCATGGAACTCGCCGTCGATGCGCACCCGGATGAACCCCTGTTTGAGTGTCTGCTCGAAAAGTTCGCGGTAGTGCCCCTTGCGTCCGCGCACCACCGGCGCCATGCAGTAGGCGCGAGTGCCCTGTGGCAGCTGCATGATGCTGCCCACCACCTCTTCGGGCGTCTGCTTCTGCATGCGGTTGCCGGTAAGATAGGAGTAGGGCGTGCCGGCCCGGGCGAACAGAAGCCGAAGGTAATCGTAAATCTCAGTGACGGTGCCGACCGTGGAGCGGGGATTGCGGCTCGTGGTCTTCTGGTCGATGGAGATGACCGGTGAGAGCCCGTCGATGAAATCGGTATCGGGCCGTTCCATCATCCCCAGGAATTGCCGTGCATAGGCCGAAAGCGACTCCATGAACCGGCGCTGGCCCTCGGCATAGATCGTGTCGAACGCCAGGGAGGTCTTGCCCGACCCGGAAATGCCCGTAATGACCACAAACCGGTCGCGTGGAATATCAAGGTCGATATTCTTCAGGTTGTGCTCGCGGGCCCCGCGAATGATGATGGTGTTGGACGGCATGCGTGTTCTGATGGATGGTGTTTCTTCTTGCCCTCTGCCGCTCCGGAAAAGCCGGGGCGGAAAATCCAAGGTATGATGATACAGGATCTATGTAAACCTGAAATGATGAGAATATCATTCGTTTATTCCCCGTTAAACATTATCTTTGGACAATGTGTATGTCACTGACCATGAAAGTGCATGTCACCGACCATGTTCGTGCCACCGGGCTGCACCGTGTGTCACGGTATTTCGCAAGTGCAGGTTCGTCAATTCAAAAAGGAATTCAAAAGGGCTTACATATGAAATGTCCATGACGGCTAACCGACACACAGAAGCATGATTATGA
This sequence comes from Balneolales bacterium, assembly GCA_007120555.1. Classification (GTDB taxonomy): domain Bacteria; phylum Bacteroidota; class Rhodothermia; order Balneolales; family Natronogracilivirgulaceae; genus SKNL01. The sequence continues at coordinate 4,406 of SKNL01000109.1, read as the reverse complement.
TCGTCATGGACATTCTATGTGACCTTAGAAATCAAAAATTTTAAACAGATGAAACATTCATGGCCGATACATCGGACACAAAGGAGCATGATTATTTCCATGAATGCTCCATCTGTCCGCTTGAATCCCAAAAAAATAAACAGATGAAATGAACATGACAGCCTCCGGCTGACACACAGGAGGATGATTAAATCCTGTCATGTGAATTCATTCTGACATTATGAATCATAATTGATTTAAACAGATGAAACATTTCACGGTTACTTCCTTTATTGTACTGTTTCTGGCCGTAACGGCTTTCCAAACAGCATCAGCAGTTTCCCCCAACTGGAACAACACAGAAGGTCCCCGCGGCGGATCGGTCTGGGCACTGCATGTCGCGGGTGGCGGGAATATCCTTGCCGGCACTCTTGGTCAGGGTGTCTTTTTCTCCACCGACGGCGGAGAGAACTGGCTGCAAAGCAACCTGGACAATGTTTCGGTCTATGATTTTGCCCATGGATCCGGCGATACCTACTTCGCAGCCACTCAGAACGGTGTTTACCGGTCCGATAACAACGGACGCAGCTGGCGCCGCATGGTTCAGGGAATGGACGAGACCCGCGCGCAGGCCGTTCTGGTTCACGAGACCGGACGTGTCTTTGCCGCAACCCTGGTCGGCGGCATCTATGTTTCCGATGACAACGGCGCCTCCTGGACCCAGGCCAACGCAGGCATTCCCCTTACGTTCGGATACGCCCTAGGCGTACTGGCGGACGGCACAGTCCTGGCCGGAGTGACCAACAAAATCTATCGCTCCGATGACGGCGGCAGCCAGTGGGATCCGGTGGATGCGGATCTGCCCCAGGTCCGTGCAAATGCCATAGCAGTAAACGGCGATGGCACCGTTTTTGCCGCGACACAGGACGGTGTTTACCGCTCTGCCGATGCCGGACAGACCTGGCAGGAAACCGGAAGCCAGTTCGCCGACAAGGAAGTCTATGACCTGGTGGTCGCATCCGACAACAAACTCGTCGCGGCAACCCGGGGTGGACTTTATACTTCAACGGACAACGGCGATACCTGGGAACCCGACGGACTCGCCGGACAGCCTGTCTACTCCCTCGGATACGGTGGCGGTGTTGTTGCCGCAGGTGCCAATCCCGGCGTTTTTATCAGAAATTAACCCGTCCAGCTGATGGCGGTTCTGGGTATCGAATCATCCTGCGATGAAACAGCCGCGGCAGTGTACGACGGCAAGCGGCTGCTCTCCAGCGTCATCGCATCCCAGAGTGACCACGTCGATTTCGGCGGCATTGTCCCCGAACTGGCGTCGCGCGCCCACGAACGGGTGATCTGGCATACCGTCGCCAGGGCACTGTCCGACGCCGGTCTCGGCCGGGAGGATATCGAAGCCATCGCCGTCACCGAAGGCCCCGGCCTCATGGGATCGCTGCTGGTGGGACTCTGTTTTGCCAAAGGCCTCGCCATCCAATGGAACAAACCGGTCATCGGTGTCAACCATATCGATGCCCACATCTACGCCACTTTCATCGAGGAGCAGCCGCAGCTCCCGTTCGTAAGCCTGGTGGTTTCGGGCGGTCATACCCAGATCTTCCACGTCACACGTCCGCTCCGGCATACGCTCATGGGGCAGACCCGGGACGATGCGGCCGGCGAAGCCTTCGACAAGATCGGGAAACTGCTCGGTCTCGCCTATCCCGCCGGACCCGAAATCGACCGTCTGGCCCGTGACGGTGACCCCAATTTCTACAACTTCCCGCGTGCCATGATGAAAAAGGGGCTGGATTTCAGCTTTTCCGGACTCAAGACATCGGTGCTCTACTACCTTCAGGATATCCCGGAACCGGAGCGCGCGGCTTTTGTCTCTGAACACCTGAACGATCTGTGTGCCAGCATTTCCGCGGCCATCACCGATGTACTCATCCACAAGCTGCGTCAGGCGGTGCGTAAAACCGGGGTCAAAAGTGTCATCATAGCCGGCGGCGTATCGGCCAATTCGATGCTGCGGGAGAAGGCACGTAAGATGGCCGGAGAACTCGGGGCCTCACTGCACATCCCCCATCCAAAATACTGCACCGACAATGCCGCCATGATCGCCGTCACCGGTTGGTTCAAGGCAAGGGAGGGAATGATCGACGATCTGCACCTGAAGCCGTATGCCCGTTTTCAATGGGATAAAATGAGCGGCTGAAAACGGTTTTTACCCCGATGAACCCTGCTGTTTGCACGCTTCCACAGCGAGACGGTCCACCCGGTTGTTGCGGTCGTCGTCGGCGTGGCCTTTCACCTTGACCCATTCCACGTCGTGCGGCTGCATGGCCTCAAGGAGCAGCTCCCACAGGTCCCGGTTTTCCACGGGTTTCTTGTCGGCGCGTTTCCAGCCCCGGCGCAGCCAATTGTCCACCCAACCCTGGGTGAAGGCGTTGATGATGAGGGCGCTGTCACTGTGGATGGATACGCGGCAGGGACGCTTGAGGGCGCGGAGGGCTTCGATGACGGCCGTCAGTTCCATCCGGTTGTTGGTGGTGTGGGGGGCGCTGCCGCTCAGGGTGCGTTCCTTGCCCTTCCATTGGAGCAGGGCTCCCCATCCGCCCGGACCGGGATTGCCGCTGCAGGCGCCGTCGGTATACACGATGACGTGTGGCTTGCTCATGAAAACTGATTTTGCTGTTGTGGCGCGTCGGGACCATCCGGCAGAAGCCAGCGCTGTGTGATGCCCTGCAGCAGCTGGTTGTACCGGTCCGTGTTGGCGGCAACCTGCATTTCCCAGTCAGAGGTATTGCTCAGATCCATGGCGGCCAGGCCCCGGCTGACGTTGATCAGAGGAATCCCCCGGTGGCGGCTGAGGTGTTGCGCCAGTTCGGTCACCGATCCGCCCTGGGCGCCTACGCCCGGGATCAGCAGCGGCGCTTCCGGATAGGCCTGCAGTACCGGTCCGTAAAACGCGCTTTGTGTGGCCCCGATCACCATACCAAGCGTGCCGGGATGTTCCAGCGAGGTGCTGCGCAACCGGCCGGCAATGTATTCGCTGAGGGAGTTTGCCCCTTCGAAGGGACGCATCATGAGGTCGGCGGCACCCGGGTTGGACGTGAGCGTGAGCGCGTATGCGGCACGGTGCGTATCCTGCAGAAAAGGGTGGAGCGTATCCAGCCCGATGAAAGGGAACAAAGTGATCGCATCGAACCCGAACCGGTCGAACCACGCGGTTTTATAGCGTGCGTTGGTGTGCGGTACGTCGCCCCGCTTGGCATCGGCGATCAGGACCTTGCCCGATGGTATGGCATCGAGCACATCGTTGAGGGCATGGAAGGCGTCTGTTCCCAGTGCCTCGAAATAGGCGATATTGATTTTGTAGGCCGCCACGCCGGTTTTGGTCTGTTCGATCATCCGGCGGCAGAACGTGACGGCGGCTTCCGTGTCGGAGAGGCCCCGGTTCCGGATTTCCGGGGGAAGGAGTTCAGGCACAGGGTCCAGCCCGGCGCACAAAACGGTCCGGGATGCCCGAACGGAAGTCAGCAGTTTTTGCGGGTAGGTCATAATCGGATGATTTGTTTCGGCCCAAAATACGATAATATTTAATGCAATTTCGGGATATATTGCATGCCTGACCGGGCGGCCTGCTGCCGAAACATGGTTTGCTTCCGTATGCCTAAGCCGCACCGGTGCAGAAGTCAGTTAATAATCACGGATCCATAATGACTACCGATTAATGGCTACCGACACCTGGTTCGAATCCTGGTTTGACAGTCCCCTGTATGAACAGCTCTATGCCAACAGGGATGATGCCGAAGCAGCGCTGCTGGTCAGGTGGATTGCGCAATTGCTCCCGCCCGCGCAGTTTCCGCTTACTGTGGATATGGGATGCGGGCGCGGACGCCATTCCCTGCTGCTGGCAAATGAAGGTTATCGGGTGACAGGGGTGGACCTTTCTCCCAAAGCGATTGATACAGCCCGGGGAAAGGCCGCACAGGAAAACATCGCCCATGTCCATTTTGAAATCGGGGACATGCGCACATGGCAGGGCGATCCATGTGACCTTATGTGCAATCTCTTTACAAGTTTCGGGTATTTTGATGATGACGATAACAATTTGCGCGTGATTGCCAACATGTGCGCCAATTTGAAGAAGGAAGGCTGCCTGGTGATGGATTATCTGAATCCACAGGCCGTGCGCAACACCCTGGTTCCGGAAGAGAACGTGGCCCTGGGGAACATGACCTGCCGGATCAGCCGGGCAATCGAAAACGATACCGTGGTAAAATCCCTGTCCTTTGTCTCATCGGCAGACGGCAAATCGATGACCTACCAGGAGCGCGTCAAACTCTATGACAGGGAGTGGTTTGAGAAGGCTTTCAAAGACCGGGGAATGGTCATGGACACACTCTGCGGTGATTACCGCGGCG
>SKNL01000176.1 GCA_007120555.1 Balneolales bacterium | reverse complement strand
TTCCCGCTGGCCATCATTTCAGACACCATGTTTTCACCCGGATCGGTGATCCGCCGGTATCTGGATCAGATGGAGATACTGCAGCATTTCGATGCGTTTGCGTTCAGTGACGAGCTGGGTGTCAGCAAGCCGCACCGCAAAGCCTTCGAAACCGTTCTGAATGCCACTGATGCCCGTCCGGAGCGCTCCTGGCACGTCGGCGACATGATGAAAACGGACATAAGAGGTGCCAAAGCGCTCGGCATGCATACCATCCTGTACACCGGCTTTTCCGGCGGCACCGATACGGATTCCCCGTCTGAATCCGATTCAAACAGGCGGTTTCTTACAGACAGCAATGGCCGCGCAATCCATTCCTCCGAAGAGCTGCCTTCCCCTGATTTCGTGTGCGCTTCCTGGGAGAACGTGGCCGACATCCTGATCTCGGAGCTTGTCTGACCTAAAAAGGCCGCAACTGCTGTCAGGACTTGAATTTCAGAAGCACATGGGCCCCATCGTGTCCGGTCATATGCAATTCGGCAGAAATCTGTCGCGCAAGGCCCCGGATGATATTGAAGCCCAGGCTGGTGCTTTTCCCGGCAAGCACCTCTTCGGGCAGTCCGGCTCCATCGTCGAGCACCTGCAGCTGACACTCCTCCGTTTCGTTATCTTTTTTGAGCTTCAGGTGGATATTTCCGGACTCCTTACCCCGGAATGCGTGCTTGTAGGCATTGGTCAGCAGCTCATTGACAATCAGGCCGCAGGGGATGGCCTTGGTGATATCCAGAACGGCATTGTCACAATCCAGGTGCACCGCAATTTTTCCGGATTCCGGACCATAGGTTTCCTGGATGGTTCTTACAAGCTGGCGGATATAGTCTTCCATTTCTACCCGGGCAAACATCTCAGACTGGTAGAGTTTCTCGTGGATTAGGGCCATGGTCTTGATACGTCCCACGCTTTCAAGGAACATCCTTTTCGCTTCTTCATCCTTTACATAGTCCGATTGCAGGGTCAGCAAGGCTGATATTACCGCGAGGTTGTTTTTGACCCGGTGGTGGATCTCCTTGAGCATCACCTCTTTCTCCTCCAGGGAGTCAAGGATCTGCTGATCCGCTTTGTGTTTCTCCACACGAAGCTTGTGGCTCTGGATTTCCCTTCTCACGGCAACAGGCACCCGCCTCAGGTTATCCTTCATTACATAATCCTGCGCGCCTGCCAGGACGGCCTCCACTGCGGTCTCCTCCCCGACGGTCCCCGAGACGATGATAAACGGGATATCCCGCCCGGTTTTCTTGAGGATATCAAGAGCGGCAAGCCCGTCAAACCCTGGCAGGTTGTAGTCGCTGATGATGATGTCCCAAATCTGGTCCTCAAGCGCTTTCTCCAGTGCGGCGGCGGTCTCCACACGGGTGCACTCAGGCTTTAGGCCGGCCCTCTGAAGTTCCAGTTCAACCAGTTCGGCATCATCCGGAAGATCTTCAATAATCAGTACCTTCAGGCGCTCTCCCATATCGGCTTCTCCTTTGATCGATGCGTAACTTACCATAAAAAATCAGACTGCGGGCTCGTTCAGAACCAGCCAGTAGAGTCCAAGCTGTTTGACGGCATCCACAAATTTCTCAAAATCAACCGGTTTTCTGATATAGCTGTTGGCTCCGAGATCATATCCCCGGAGAATATCCTGTTCCTCGCCTGATGAAGTGAGGATCACCACGAGCAGGCGGCGGATCCGTTCGGTGCTTCTGATTTCCCTGAGAACCTCCAGGCCATTGACTTTGGGTATGTTCAGGTCCAGCAGCACCACGGCCGGCAGTTCGGGCGGTTCTTCCCCTTCTCTGCCCAGCAGTATTTGCAGCGCCTCCTCTCCGTCGCGGGCGACCCTGACCTCGTTGAGGATGTTGCTCTTTTCAAGCGCCATCAACGTCAGGGCAACATCGTCGGGATTATCCTCAACGAGCAGGATGTGCCTTTTCAAAGTATCTGCCTTGCGTGACTTGCTGTATTCCATCGCTCGGTTTCAATAGTTTTTTTCATTATACACTTTTATCCGGCAAGAATAAATAGAAGACGGAGCCTTCGTTTTCTTTGGAATCGGCCCGGATGGTGCCGCCATGGCGGCCTATGATACGCTGCACGGTTGCCAGTCCGATGCCGGTTCCCGGAAAATCGTCCTGTGTATGAAGGCGCTGGAACGGCACAAAAAGCTTGTCGTGGTATTTCATGTTGAAACCGACCCCATTATCCCGGACGAACATTGTTTTTCTGCCATCTATTTCAGCGCTGTCTACTACAATGCGGGCCCGGTCGCGGGTCGAAGTATACTTCCAGGCATTATCCAGCAGATTTTGCATCAGTATCCGAAGCAGGCGGGCATCACCGGTAACAACAAGGTCCCCGGAAACATCAAAGTCCACCTGGCGATCGGGTTCTCTATCCTTCAGGGTTTCCAGTATCTCCCGGCTGACGGCACCCAGGTCCACCTGCTCGTATTCCAATTCGCTGCGGGTGATTCTTGACAGGGAGAGCAGGTCGTCAATCAGCATTCCCATGCGCTGCGAGGCTTTGCAGACCCTGTCCAGATACTGAAGCCCGCGCTGGTCAAGTTTTTCGGCATATTTATCCGCGAGAGCCTGGCTGAACCCATCGATCCCGCGCAAGGGCGCACGCAAATCATGTGATACCGAATAGGCAAACGACTCCAGTTCACGATTGGCCATTTCCAGATCCCGGGTCCGCTCTATCACCTTTTTCTCCAGTGAGATATTCAGTTCCCGGATCTCCTCCTGTGCACGTATCTGCTCGGTCATGTCCACCACGTTGCCAAGAGTGTACAGCAGCCGGTCCTGATCGTCAAAAAATGCGCGGGCATTGAGGATTACGGACCGCCGGGTGCCGTCCTCCCGCACGATGGTATACTGCAGGTTCTCCACATATCCTTTTTCCAGAAGGTCTTTTTTGTGTTGTTCAAAAGTGGGCAGGTCATCGGGAACGATCAGGTCGGCCCAGGTTTTCTTGCCGACGACCGCCTCGCGGCTGCAGCCAAGGAGATTCAGTTCGGATTTGTTGATGTCAATAATCGTAAAATCCCCCCCGAAACTATGATACCCCACCGGCGCTTCCTGGAACAGATGTTCAAAGCGTATTTGGGATTCCCTAAGCCGTTCGTACATGGAGGTCTCTTCGTGGATATCACGTATGAGCAGCAACCGGCTATCGATATGTTCGAAACCGCGTTTATCGGTCAGGATCATCTGGTACCAGCGCCAAGCCCCGTTCTTGTGGCGCAGCCGGACCTGCTGTTTCACCGGTTCATTATTCCGGATGCCTGCATCACATACCGTCCTTATATCTTTGAAACGGTCCCTGTCATCCTGATGGACAATCGATTCATAATCGCCCATACAGCGGAACTCATCCTCATCATACCCCAGGATGTCCTTCACCGCCGCATTCGAGTAGCTGAAATCCTGGCTGTCATCGACCTGCAAAACCACTTGGTTCCCCTGCTCCAGCAGGGAACGGTACAGGTCGAGCCGGTCCAGAAAATCACTCCGCATGTGTGTTATCCGGGCTGAATAGCGCATCAGCAGCAATAGCAGCAGCAAGCTGGTGACAAGCACGTAGAACCATCCCTTGTATGTCTGAAACTGCGTCAGCGTAGCGGGGTCATCTATCAGCTGCTCCAGAAGACGGTCCGAAAAAAGGATCCAGAGGAAACCCAGCACAAGGTAGATAAGTACGATGTTCCAGGGGTTCAGCTGGGTAAGGCGGTATTTATTCGGTTCCCACATGAATGATAAACATTGATCGGGCGTTTTCAGGACAGGTTGGGGAGCGGGATTCTCTCTTTCCAGCCGCAATCCGTCAGTATCACAGTTACATTGCCTTTTGAAAAAGTAGGTAATTACCCTGAGAAATCGAAATTGCCGTATTACCGCTTTCTGCATGCCCATCCGGACTGCTTCCACACAGTTGCCGATCGGCTGCCGACCGGGATCCGGGATCCATACGGGTGTTTTATTTAAAGCGGGTAACGGTTATTTTTCAGGGCTTTTTCACGCATCGATTTTCAACAACCCAAGATTTTCAACATTCTAAAACCAGAGATTCATGAACATCCACGAATACCAGGCCAAGGAACTTCTGAGAGAATATCAGGTGGCCGTACCTGATGGCATCGCCGTGTTCACCGTCGAGGAGGCGGTCAAGGCCGCAGAGACCCTCAAACAGAAAGGCACCACACTTTTTGTGGTCAAAGCGCAGATCCATGCGGGTGGACGTGGCAAGGGGCGCACGAAAGAATCCGGTGCAAAGGGGGTGATCCTGGCCGGGTCTGTTGGTGAGGTCCGCAAAGCCGCGGAATCGTTGCTGGGCGAAACCCTGGTGACCATTCAGACCGGCGAGGCCGGCAAGAAAGTCGAGCGTCTGTATATCACCGACGGCGTGGATATCAAGGAAGAGTATTATGTGGGCGTTACGCTGGACCGCACCCGCAACCAGAACGTGATCATGGTGTCGACCGAGGGCGGGGTGGAAATCGAGAAAGTGGCGGAAGAGACCCCCGAGAAGATCGTCAAGGAGTGGGTGGAGCCGGGAATGGCGCTACACGGACACCAGGCGCGACGGCTGGCTTTTGCGCTCGGACTTTCCGGTGAGCCGTTCAAAAAAGCCGTAAAATTCATCATGGCGCTCTACAAGGCCTTCGACAAGACAGACGCTTCCATTGTCGAAATCAACCCTCTTGCGCTGACGGATGATAATGACATCGTGGCCCTGGATGCGAAAATCAACTTTGACGACAACGCGCTGTTCCGCCAGACCGAAATCTGCAAGCTGCGCGACAAGACTGAGGAAGATCCGCTGGAAGTGGAAGCGGTCGAATCCGACCTGAATTACATCAAGCTGGATGGCAATGTCGGATGCATGGTAAACGGTGCCGGACTGGCCATGGCTACCATGGATATGATCAAGCTGGCCGGGGGTGAACCCGCCAATTTCCTGGACGTGGGCGGCGGCGCCAATGTGGATACCGTGCGCAACGGGTTCCGCATCATCCTGAAGGATCCCAACGTCGAAGCGATCCTGATCAACATTTTCGGCGGCATTGTGCGGTGCGACCGCGTGGCCAACGGCATTTTGGAAGCGGTCAAGGATCCCGAGATCGTCAGGAAACTTGAAAAAATGCCGCTCATTGTGCGTCTGCAGGGCACCAATGCCGAGGAAGGCAAAAAAATCATCGACGAAAGCGATCTGAATGTCATCTCGGCCGTACTGCTCAAGGAAGCCGCCCAGGAAGTCACCCGGGCGATCAGCGGTTGACAAGGTCCGGTGTCATCCGGCCGGTGCCTTAATTCCCTCCATCACGGAATGATAGTAGGCCTCGTAACGGTCGACGATCAGGTTGAGTTCGAACACTTCGGCACGCTTGCGGGCATTTTCCGAAAGCTGCCGGTGCAGCTGCTCGTCCCGGAGAATGGAAATGGCATAGTCGCCCATGGTGTCGGTGTCGCCCAGTTCGCACAGATAGCCGGTTTCGCCGTGGATGTTCAGCTCGGGCAGGCCGCCTATGTCGGAACTGATGACCGGCACACTGCAGCTCATGGCTTCCAGTGCCGCAAGTCCGAACGTCTCGGAACCCGACGGAATCAGGAACAGGTCGGCAATGGATAGGATATCCTCGATCTTTTCCTGCTTCCCGAGAAAACGCACTTTTCCGCAAATCTTCAGTTCCCGGCAGCGTGACTCCACCTTGGGGCGGTCCGGTCCGTCGCCGACCAGTAAAAGGTGCGCCGGAATACCGCTCTGAAGCACCTTGTGGAAGATTTCAACGGTATCGCTGACCCGCTTGACCTCGCGGAAATTGCTTACGTGCACCAGCACTTTCTCCCCGTTCGGACAAAGCGCCTTTTTGAAATGGCTCTTTTCCGATTTGC
>SKNL01000065.1 GCA_007120555.1 Balneolales bacterium | reverse complement strand
CGCGCTTGTGTACCGACTCCTCGACCTCAAGCAAGCGGGAAAGGATATTCTGCTGCCGCTCTACCATGATCTCGTCGGTCGATCCGCCGCGCAGGTCGTTGATGGCATCCTCCATCTGCTCTGCCAGCCGTTCGATATCGCTCATCAGCCGGTCGCCCTCGCGTCCGCTCCGGCGCTGCAGCTGCCGCATCTGTTCGCGGATCTCGTTCTGCTGCCGCGCCATCTGTTCCAGCCGTTCCATATGGTCCTGCGTGAGCCGCTCACCCTGTATGTCGTTGATGAAATCCTGGATCTGCTGGTTGAGCTGCTGCTGGTCCTGCGACATGTCCTGCAGCTGCTGCATCATCTGCTCCATGCTCATGCCGCCTTCGCCACCGTCACCGTTCTGCATGTCGCTGAGCTGGTCCAGCAGATCGGCCACCATCGTCCCGATCTCGTTCAGCCCGCCCAGGGCCGTCCGCTCCTGCGAGGTGGCCTGCTGCCGGTCGCGCTCGATCAGGGATTCCAGCGCCCGCTGCATGTTCCGCTGCACCTCGCGCTTGCGGTCGTTGATAAGGTTCGAAAATTGCGGAATTTCAGCGGATACGCGGTAAAGCGAGTCCGTAATCATGCCAAACTGCCCGGCGATGTTGCGCTGCCGGCGCGCCTGGTCAATGAAACCGGGACTGTTGGATGCAAGGTCAGCCGTACGCCGCGTCACATCCTCCTGCTCGTCGGAAAGGAGCAGCATCGTATCCAGGATGTACCGCAGGGCCTGCATGTTGATGCTGATGGCCTGCTGCTGCATCTGAGAGCGCATATCGGACATCGACTGCGCCATCTGGCGCATCTGCGTACTCATGTCCTGTTGCTGCTGCCGGATGTCAGATGGATCCGCCTGTCCATCCTCCATCTGCTCAATGTTCTCCTGAAGGCCGCGGTCCAGCTCTTCCATCTGCTCCCGCATCTCCTCACTCATCTGCTGCATCTGCTCCATGCGCCGCTGCGGGCTTTTTTCCGGCATTTGACGGATCTTGTCGGAAAGATCCTGCATCTGCTCACGGATCTGCTCCTGCTGGCGGACCTGCTCTTCGCCAAATTCTTCCTGCCCGGAGAGCGCCTCCTCCTGCGCAGCCAGGTCATCCAGAAGCTTGGACATCCGGTCCAGGTCCGCATCCAGACGAAGCGACTTGAACAGCTCCAGCGTGCGCTCCAGCCGCTCCCGGTAGCGCTCCTCATTGAACTGGATCTGATCAAGCTGCTCACGAAGCTGGCTCTGGTCCATCTGGCTCAGGTTCTCCTGCATCTGCTCAAGCAGCTTCAGGATCTCCGGATCATCGATCTCACTCATGAGATCCTGCAGTTCGCGATAGCGCTCCATGGTGTCCTCGGACATCAGCCCCTGCTCTTCCATGTCGCGCGTTAGCTCCTCGAAATCCTTGCGAAGTTCATCGATCTGCTGCTCAATGTCACTGCGCTGTTCACGGATATCATCGATAAGCTGGGATTGCTCCCACTCCTCGTCCGGCCGCGTCCGGATCTCCTCGCGCAGCCGCTCCAGGTCCTGCTGCATGCGCCGGTACGATTCCTCCACCTCGGAAAAACGGCTTTCTATCTGTTCCTCCTGCTCATCCTGGTCGAAGAAGCGTGAGGCCAGCGAAGGGATTTCAATGATGTGGGTGGATGACCGGGTGGTCTGGTAACCGTCGAATTCGTTGTTGTCGGTGATCTCGATCCAGTACTCGAGGCGGTCCATGGCCCCCAGGTTCATGCGGCTTACATCCCAGTCGTATTCGGCAAGCCCCCGTAAGCGTCCGGGCACCGGAAGGTCTGCCGATCCCTCCACCGGAACGTTCACAAACGCCTTGTGCAGCCGGTATTTCAGGCGAACAGCCGTAAAACCGAAATCGTCCTCGTATTCGTAGAGCAACGGCAGCGATCCGGTTACGAAATCGTTGATGCGCGATTCGGGACTCAGTATTTCAACAAACGGCGGCTGATCAGCGGTGACCGAAAGGCGGAACCGGAATGGGTTGCTGTTTTCCAGCCCGAATTCGTCACGCATCACAAAATGGTACCGCTCGTCGGAAAGCGCGGTGATGCGTTCGGTGATAAGGGAATCCGGGGAAAACGACAGGGTATCCCCGCTGTTCTCGGCGATCATGTGCAGTTCTTGCAATGGTTTGTTTTTCCGGGCGCGGATCTCCAGCTCGGATCCGGCCACCGCATCCATCCGGTTGAACGGATACGTGAACGTTTCACTATCCAGGCCGGTGTATCCGGGTGGATGGGCCGTGACGGTCAGCTCCTGCAGCCGGGGAAGCAGTTCCACGCGCACATGGTGGAGTCCGGTGCGGAACCCGTCCATATCCACAAAGAACTCGGCATCCTCAAACAGCTCGGTCTCACGTGACAGGAACGTCTGCTCGTCGTGGCGCACCATGCCCTGGATGCGCGGTTCGTTTTCCTGCTGCGACCGCAGTCCCAGCCGCACCTGATCGGGGACGCTGCCGGCGAACCGCACCGCAACCTGGAAGGAGGAACCCTGCTCAATGGTCGTATCGCCCGGCGATACAGAGAATTCAAACGGTATCGGCCGCTGATACGATACCCAAAAGGTGCTGCTGCGGTAAAGCGCATCACCGGCCCAGAGCAGCACGCCGGCAAGCAGGAAAATACCGGCAATGGAAGTAAAGATTGAGTATTTCCGCATGGTGGATGCGGGATGCCGGTCGCGGTAGCGCTGCAGCCTTCCCTCCGAATTTTCCGAGGCGATCTGAGTGAGGTTCTGCCGGACCGCCGCATCCGTCAGTCCGGAATCGACCGGGTAGCGGCTGTGGGACAGATCCAGTATGTGACGTATTCCCGGCAGCCCGATCTCATCGGCAGCGCTGCGGTAAAATGCAGTAAAAGGAGGAATGGTTATGCGCTGGCGGATCAGCCACACCGCAACCAGGCTGCCGCCAATCGCAGCTATCCAGAAAACGGATTTGACAACAGGGGAGAGGAACAGCACCTGCTCCAGCAGCACAAAAACGACAAGCACCGCCAGCAGTGCCGAAAAGCCACCCGCGGCCATTGCTGTACGGAATCGCCGGCGCAGTGCCTGGTGACAATTGCGTAACAGCTTTTCAATGGTCTCAATGTGCAGGTCCTGCTTCATAAAAAGTGATGCAATGTGTCAGTTGTGGTGGTGGATGCGTCCGGCTGCCCGGTATTCCGGCGTCCCGGCTGCAAACTGTGAGAACGTAGCCCTTCGGCTATGTCCTGCCGGAGATCTTTCGCCAAAAGACCGTTACCCAATGGTTACGTTGTTTCATGCGGGTTAGTATGCCGATAACCGTCACAGGTCATCCAGTGTTCCCGCCCAGGCAACAGATGGACGCTGAGGCGTTTCACCCAGCGTTACCAGCTCATGATGAGGATCGTGTTCCAGGAACAGCAGAATATTCTCGCGGATGCATCGCGAGAAGACGCGTTTTTTGTCTTCAAGCGTGAGCAGCGGACGCGTGTCAAAGCCCATTACCCAGGGCAGCGGAAGATGCGAGGTGGTAGGCAGCAGGTCAGCCGCAAAGAGCAGCTTGCGATTGCCGTCGATCAGCAACGGGAGCTGCTGTCCGGGCGTGTGCCCCTCCACCACAACAATCTCAAACCCGGGTTCATAGACATGCCCGTCATCCACCAGCTGGATCTGCCCGGATTCCCGGAGCGGCTCAATGTTCTCCGGCAGAAAACTGGAGCTTTCCCGTTCGTTGGGATGCAGCACATTGTCCCACTGTGCCGTGTGGACCCAATGCGGTGCCTTCGGGAAAGTCAGTTCCGGCTGACCGTCGTCGCCATGCCTGACCGCTCCGCCGCAATGGTCGAAATGAAGATGCGTAAAGACCACATCGGTGATGTCGGAGGTTCGGAAGCCATGGTATTCAAGCGACGACTCCAGCGTGTAGCCGGAGAAATCCAGCCCGTAAATCTTTTCAAACTTCACATCGAACTTGTGCCCGATGCCCGAATCGATCAGGTACACACGTCCCGTTGCCGCCGAATGGACCAGCATGACCCGCGCGGTGAGCAGGACCCGGTTGCGCTCATCGCATTCCAGCAGCCGCGACCATAGCGTTTTCGGAACTACCCCGAACATCGAACCGCCATCCAGCAGGAACGTCCCGGTTTCCAGGGTAAAAAGACGGAAATTGCCAAATTGTGCTTTGCTCAGTGCCATTATGCCAACCGTATGTTTTTTTTGCAGCTTGTGATTTCCAGTATCATCTGTTTATATTTTTTGATTCAATAGGTCAGATAGAATGTCCATGACGATTATATTCATGCTCCTGTGTGACGGGGAGCCGTCATGGCCATTTCATGTCACGTAACCATTGCGCCACCCGCCGGTCGGATAAGCCCGGATCTGCAACCATGTCCGGTCAACCCCGGCGCAGCCTCGATGCAACCCTGCCGGAAAAGGCCGGTTCCGTCAGAAACAATCCTCACAGTTTCTTGAGAAGGTCCGACAGAAACACGCGCACCTGGTTCAAATCCTGTGCCACTTCCACGGGCAGGGGAGCAGATTCTTCCTTATCTTTGCCGCGGGAACCTTTTTTTTGTTCCTTCAGCACCTTGCGGGCACCGGCCGTGGAGTATTTTTTCTGCTGGATGAGTTCCTTTAGGGTCAGGACCACCTGAATCTCATTATCTTTGTAGACCCGTTTCCCGGCCCGGTTTTTGACCGGTGACAATTCGGGGAAAAGCGTCTCCCAGTATCTGAGAACATGCGGTTCCACCCCGGTCAGTTTGGAAACCTCCCCAATGGTGTAGTAGAGTTTATTCATTTTTCAGATATTTGTGGGTACGGTAACATCCATAATAGCAATTTAACAAGAACAAATTTTGGTGAAAAATACAACAGGGACAAATCCCGATGTCAGTGTGGTTGTACCGCTTCTCAACGAAGTCGATTCGCTTGAGGAACTGACGGACCGCATCCACCAGGCCCTTTCCGGGGAATGGACGTACGAGGTGATTCTTGTGGATGACGGATCGGATGACGGGTCGTGGGAGAAAATCCGGAAACTGTCGGATAAAACACCGAATATCAGGGGGATACGGTTTCGCAGAAACTACGGCAAGAGTCCCGCCCTGCAGCAGGGGTTCCGCAAGGCGCGCGGCCGGTTCATCGCCACCATGGATGCCGACCTTCAGGATGATCCCGCCGAGGTGCCGCACATGATCCGCATGATCGAGGAGCAGGGTCTGGATCTGGTGAGCGGATGGAAAAAGGTGCGCTACGACCCCATCAGCAAGACCATCCCGTCGCGGTTTTTCAACTACGTGACCTCACTGACGACCGGCATCAAGATTCACGACTTCAACTGCGGACTCAAAGTATACCGAGCCGAGGTGGTACGGCACCTGACGCTTTACGGCGAACTGCACCGCTATATCCCGTACCTGGCCAAGCAGCAGGGCTTCAGCCGCATCGACGAAAAAGTGGTGCAGCACCATGCCCGCAAGCACGGCGTGCCTAAATTTGGCCTGTCCCGGTTCATCAAAGGGTTCCTGGACCTGCTTACACTGCTTTTCCTGGGCCACTACATGAAACGGCCAATGCACTTTTTCGGGGGAATCGGAACCCTGTTCCTGATCATCGGAGGCGGCATCACAGCCTACCTGACCATTATGCGCCTCTTCTTCGAGGTCTACCTGACCGGACGGCCGCTCTTCCTGTTTGGCATCCTGTTCCTGATCCTGGGGGTGCAGCTTTTCGCCATCGGTTTCCTCGGTGAGATCTTCAACCAGACACGGGTGGACCAGGAAGGCGATCCCGTGAACATCAGTGATTTGTCAGGGTTTGAGGACTCAGGCACACCCTCCGGAACCAGCCGGTCCGCTACCGATCCGCAAGCGCCTGTCGCCGGTCACGCCTCCGGTCCCGATCCCCACGAACCCAAAAAGAGCGGGGCGTAGGTCCATGAGTAAAATCGCCTACGATCCGACCAAGGACAAATTCGCCCGCTGGATCCGCCGTTCGCGCCTGCTGCGCACCCTGTTCTACAAAACCCT
>SKNL01000198.1 GCA_007120555.1 Balneolales bacterium | reverse complement strand
TCACCGTGCAAGCGGAACCGGGATGTCGATCGCCTCCCTGCCCGAAGTTACGGATAGCCGGAGAGAAAGAAAGCGAAAGACCGGACCGGCTGGAAACCTGCAGTATCCGGATTTCTGCAAATACCTGATTCCTGCAATATATCCATTCCGTAAATGGTTGTGGCGTGGAAAAGGTTCCTCCGGAATCGGCTCCGGTAAACCAAAATGGCTTTGTTTTATCCGCGAGTGTCGTATTTTGAGGGTTTCGCTACCAATAATATCACTATTTGCTGCCATGACCCCTTGCTTATCCTTAAGAAAATCCACTTTGAACACACCAAAGCATATCCGTTCATCCATGCTTGCTCGATTTATCATTGCCGGACTTCTTCCGGCCCTGCTGCTGTTTTCTCCGAACAGTTCCGCCGCGGAAAGTGGCGATGAAAATGATATCAGGAGCCAGTACGAGGACATTGCCGCGGAGATCATCCGCCAGGCAACCAGCACGCACCGTGCCTACGAGCGGCTGGCGTATCTGAGCGACTATTTTCCGCACCGCCTCAGCGGCTCGGAAATGCTTGAGGATGCGATCGACTGGACACTCGCGGAACTTAAGCGCGACGGCATCCCGGTCATCCGCACGCAGGATGTGGAAGTGCCCCACTGGGTCCGCGGCAACGAATACGCCAAACTGGTCCACCCTTACGACAAAGACCTGCCCATGGTCGGACTCGGCGGCAGCATCCGCACGCCGGTCGAGGGAATTACCGCGCAAACCGTTGTTGTGGAAAGCTTTGAAGAACTCAAGGAGCGGCGGGATGAAGTCCATGGCAAAATCGTCGTCTACAACCAGCCGTTTCATGACTACGGTCAATCCGTGCAATATCGCGTATGGGGAGCAGACCGCGCTTCCGAACTGGGCGCCATCGGTGCCTTGATACGGGCCGTATCCCCCAACTCCATGGGACATCCGCACACCGGTATGAGCCGCTACTCCGACGAAGTGCCCCGGATCCCCATCGCCTCCATCTCGGCCGAGGACGCCATGCTGCTGCACCGGTTCTACCAGCGCGGCGATCCCGCCACCGTCACCCTCTACATGGAAGCGGAACTGAAAGAGGAACCGGCCATTTCACGGAATGTCATCGCGGAGATTCCGGGATCGGAATATCCGGAGGAGATCGTGGTCATCGGCGGGCATATTGACTCCTGGGATATAGGTCACGGAGCTATGGATGATGCCAGCGGTGTGGTGGCGACCTGGGAGGCCCTGCGCCTGATCCATGAAATGGGCCTCCAGCCCAAACGCACCATCCGGCTTGTCTTCTGGACCAACGAGGAAAACGGGGTGATGGGTGGACGCGCCTACCGCGACAAGGTCATCGAAAAAGGAGAACTGGAGCGCCATCAGCTGGCCTTCGAGGTCGATTTCGGGGTTTTTGAACCGCTTGGATTCGGCTTCCTGGGTTCCCAGGAAGCATTTGACATGCTCAAACCCATTGCCGAACTCATGTCGCCCATGCGGGATATGCATCTGCGAGAAGGAGCGTACGGGACCGTGGATATCGGCCCGCTCTATCGCGAAGGGGTTCCGATCATGGGGCTGGATGTGGTCACTGACAAGTACTTCTGGTACCACCATTCGCTTAAGGATACCGTTGATAAACTGGACCCGGATGAAGTCGCCGAGTCTGTCGCCGCCGTAGCCGTGATGGCCTTCATCGTTGCCGACATGCCGGAACGCCTGCCCTGGTGACCTCCGTATGATTCACCGAAGGAGCACTCCACTTGTTTACAATGTTTTACCTGCCGTGGATTTTGATTACATTATCTGCAAGCACGGGGTATTATTGGGGAAGCCGTGTCCAGCACATCCAACCAATCCTTTCTGCCATGAAAAAAATGACCTCCATTTCTGTCCGGCAGAAAGCCGGCTTATGCAATCATTGCATCTTCATGTTTGGTTTTGTATTCCTGTTTGCAACCTGTCTGCAGGCGCAGTCGGTGATACCCGGACAATCCGGACCCGGACACAGTGAGCCTGATATCCTGCTCTTCGCTCCGGAACTTTCAGCCCTGCACAATGGCAGCACTGCGACCGATGCCGACCGCAGCAGGACAATCTTTCGTTCATGGAGTCCTTTCGCCGGTGAAAGCTTTTCCACCATGAAACGTAAGAGCCTGGCCGAAGACCCGCCCGAACCGATGGATGCCCGCGAGGCTTTCGCCATTGCCCGCGCCTTCATGGCGGACGAGGACCCTGGCGCCCGGCCTGTCAACGTGTACGGCGAGGATTCCAGCCTGTATGATGATTTTGAATACAAGCTGACCGCCGACGGGAACATGCTCGTCCTGACGGGCGAAAGCTATTTCTGGGAAGTCGCCTATCTCAATGATTTGGACTCACTGATCCACTTCGCTCTGGTTGTCGGTTCCGAAATCGTTGAATACGATGTCACTGACATGCGCGATTTCCCGCCGCAGGAGCTTCCGCCCATTCCTTTGACCGAGCTGAAATCCATTCCGGAAAACTTCATATCAAGCAAGTCGGCCCTTGCCGCTGCCCGCAGCTTCGGCCTCGATGACTACCTCTACATCACCGAACTGGACGGTTGGTTCGATGTTGATTACAATCTGGGCGGATTCTTCTTTGAATTTCCCGGCATCCTTGACTCCGAATCGCCGGTTTTCTGGGATGTGCTGTTCGACGGCCATGCATGGGACGATGAGGAAGAGCGCAATGTATGGGTGGAGGCCAATTTCCTGATCGATGCCCTAACCGGCAATCTGCTCGGCAAACTTGTTTTTTCCAGCGAGGATGAATTGGAATTCCTCGATTTCATGGATATCTATGGCAAGCTTGGAAATCAAATGGTGGATATCAACCAGGGTGCCGCACTGATCCAGGCTTTCGGGCGCGAGGAGGACCTGTTGCCCGACATGCCTGTCGGAAAATCAAGCGACTGGATGGCCGCCTGGTTTGATGAGGATATAGAGATGGTCTATTTTTTCCTGACACGAAACGGCGAGATCTTCAGCCAGAATATCTTCCCGCTGAGCGACATCCCGGAAGAGGATCGTCCGCCCGAAGGTCACTTCAAGTCCATCGACCTGCGCTTCGGCTCCGTCCACGCGCTCACCACCTCGATGAACGCCGGACTGCAACAACAGCTTGAGCAGGCCCCGCAGGATGCATTCGCACGCATCGACTACAATCTCCACAGCGGGTATAACATGTTCCCGGATATCCTGGATGAAGATTCCAATCCGTTCTGGCATCTTGAGGTGCATATAGAGACTTTCAACGAGGAATGGGAGCGAGACTTCCACGAAATCCACAACCATTTGGTGGATGCGGTCACCGGCGAGTACCTGGGCGCCACCACGGAAACTTCGGCCGAAGAAGAACAAGAACACGAGCTGGCTGCCGGCATGGCACTGCACCAGAACTATCCCAACCCGTTCAATCCCGAAACGCGGATCTTTTGGGAAATGAATGCCGAACAGCACGTGACGCTATCGGTCCATGACCTGCTGGGACGGAGGGTCGCGAAACTGGCCGATGCGACGTTCCGGGCCGGTATGCACTCGGCAACCTTTGACGCATCAATGCTTTCCAGTGGCATCTATGTCTACCGCCTTGAAGCCGGCGGAAACGTGCTGAACCGCAAAATGACCGTGGTCAAATAAGAAAGACTTTCCTGACAGGAAACAGCAGGTTTACTAACCGGATCCAACTGGTTTTCCATTGGCTCCGGTTTTTTTTCGTTACCCGCGGTCTTTTCCCTTTCCGCTGCCGCCTTGCTTCCCAGACCCTTTTTTCTTCACGAATGGAGCATAAAAGGGCTCTTTTTTTGCTTTTCCTGATGCCTTGCCGGTTTTGTCTTTCTTTTTCCTGGTGCTGTATTTTGCTGCTTTTTTCCGTGGACGATCTTCCGTATCAAATTCGCTTTTCTCCTCAAAGCCACCGGCCTGCCTGCTTTCAGATTCCCATGGTTTTCGTCCGCCGCCCTGTCTCTCTGGCTTTCTCCGCCTGGCAGGATCTGGCCGGTCTTTCCATTTTTCCTGGCTTTTGCCGGTAGTTTCGTCATCGGGACTGCGATAGCGGTCCGATACGGACGATTCCTCCCGCAACTTCAGCAGTGCGGCAGCCACTTCAACGGGTGCAAATCCACCCTCGGCAATGGTTTCGATCTGCTCTACGTATGGACGAAGTCCGCCGGATTCGAGCACCTCGCGCACATCGTCCAGAATCGCATCGCGCACCGATGCCGCCACCTGTTTCATGGAGGGCAGCGGAATGACCGGAAAGCGCATCTTCAGCTTGTTTTCGATATAGCGGATGTTGCGGTACTTGCGGCCGGTTGCAAACGTGTAGGCTACGCCTGTCTTTCCGGCCCGGCCGGTGCGCCCTATCCGGTGAACATAGTACTCGGGGTCCTGCGGGATGTCATAATTGAACACCGCGTCCACGTTTTCCACATCAAGGCCGCGGGCGGCCACATCGGTGGCCACGAGCACTTCGATCCGGCCTTCGCGGAAAGAGCGCATTACCTTGTCGCGCACCCTTTGGGTCATATCTCCGTGCAGCGCATCAGCGGCGTATCCGCGTGAACGGATATCCTCGACAAGCTGGTCGCAGGTCCGTTTTGTGTTGCAGAATACCAGGGACAAAGTATAGTTCTGCAGGTCTATCAGCCGGCAGAGTCCTTCGGTGCGCATGGAGTCGCGCACTTCCACGACATAGTGGGTGATCCCTTCTGCAGACGGGGTTTTTCCCTCCACTGTCACGGTGACGGGGTCGTGGAAATACTGGGCCATAATCTTGCGGATCTCCGGCGACATGGTGGCCGAAAACATGACCGTCTGCCGCTGCACATCCTCCGGTGTGTAGCTCAGGATGGTCTCGATATCCTCCCGAAATCCCATGTTGAGCATTTCGTCGGCCTCGTCCAGCACGACCATCTTGAGCAGGTTCAGGGACAACGTGCCGCGCTTGAGGTGATCGATCACGCGTCCGGGCGTTCCCACCACGATCTGCGATCCGTCTTTTATCTGTTTGATCTGCCGCTGGATGGGCTGTCCGCCATACACCGGGGTCGCGTGAATCCCGGGCAGATATTTTGCGAGTTTGATGATCTCGCCGGTCACCTGGACGGCCAGTTCGCGGGTGGGGCACATCACGATGGCCTGGACCGTCCGCAGTTTCGGGTCGATATCCTCCAGCAGTGGAATGGCGAAAGCGGCGGTTTTGCCGGTGCCGGTCTGTGCCTGTCCCGCCACATCGCGTCCCTCACGGATCGCGGGGATGGCGGCGGCCTGTACTTTTGTTGGTGCTTCGTAGCCCATATCCTTGATCGCTTTCAGGATGGGCGCACTGATGCCAAGATCAGTAAATTTTTCTGTATTCAATGTCTTCTGTATTTATAAGGCGTAATTTTAAAGATACGAAAATAAATGCTTTCGTAACAGAACCCCTAGAATGCCCCTTCTGTGCCACCAAACCGTGCATTCTGACGAAGGGCTTTGGCCAGCAGGTGACGGTATTCTTTTGCACCGATTTCCCGGCATCCGAACCGGGCGAGGTGCGGAGTGTGAAACTGGACGTCCCAAAGCCGGAATCCCCCATCCACCAGAACCTGATGGCAGTGCCAGAGTGCCACTTTGCCCATTTCGGGGACGCGCTGGAACATGGACTCGGCAAAAAATGCGGCGCGCAGCGAGGCGCCGTAGACGCCGGCCACCAGCCGGTCATCCTGCCATATCTCGACTGAATGAGCGTGGCCGAGCTCGTGCAGGGCCTCAAAGGAGGCGATGATACGGTCGGAGATCCAGGTCGACTCGCGATCGGCGCATCCCTCCATCACTCCCCGGAAGTCTTTGTTTACGGTCCACCGGTAGGGTTTTTTGCGGATGAGGCGGCGCACCTTCTTCGAGACGTGGAATTCCTCGAGGGGGATGATGCCGCGGCGGCGGGCGGAATACCAGTTGACTACGGGGTCGTCCCGTGACTCTGCCATGGGAAAAATCCCCTGGGCATAGGCCTGCAGCAGGATTTCCGTCGGGATGATGCGC
>SKNL01000137.1 GCA_007120555.1 Balneolales bacterium | reverse complement strand
TGGATGATGCCCGCAGCGTGCGCACATCCACCCTCGGAAATATCTTCATTGCGGAAACAGGGCGTCACCGGATACTGAAAGCCGACCGGAACGGAGTGCGCCTGGACTCTGTAGGCCGTCTGGGCAACGGCGACTACCAGTTCGATCTGCCTGTCACGATTGACCCCACCAATGAATTGAAAATCTACGTGGCCGACCGGAATAATCGCCGAATCCAGGTGTTTGACCGAAGGCTGCAGTACCTGTCGACCCTGCGCATGCCGCAACGGTCCGGACTTCCATCGCGGTACATGCCTGCCAGGCTGGTCGTGGATCCCGCTGGCACGATTTTCTTTTTTGATGAGGACCGGCATGTGATGTATCGGTTTGACAGCCATGGCCAGTACGAACTCGATTTTGAGCTGTTCGGTGAGGAGGGCCGCATCATTCCCGTAGCCATGGCCATTCTGGACGATGAATTGTGGGTGGCCGGCCAAAGGGGAGAGCTGATCCATCGGTTCAGCCTGCGCGGATCCTATTATGGTTTCGTCTATGCCCCGGAACCGGTCCGGTCACTGCGGGCCTCCGGAGGAACGCTCTGGATGCTGGGCACTGACAACGTGCTTCAGCTCGGAACCGGCGGTGAGGTGATACGATTTCAGAAACTGCCGGCAGCTCCGGGAGCCGCATACACGCGGGAACGTGAACGAGCCGCACCCTATTCCGGCTGGCACAGTTTTGATTTGCGCGATAATATCATTTATTTGCTCTCAAGCAGAATGCTCGTCCGTGTGGCAGTGGCCAAGTAAGGCACGGCCCGCATCCACCCGATTCAGCGGCACCCTGACGGACCGCTGATCCGGTAAGAATCATTATTTATTTATGAATCAATCTTACACAACCTGGCGAAATTATCTGTTCAACACGGATATCCCGTTTGATGACAAGGCAAGGACCGTGTACCGCCACCAGCTTGAACATCAGCCCGTGTACCGCCGGTTTTGCGATGACATGAACGGGTTGGATGAAAACGCCATCCCGCTGATCCCGGTTCAGGTCTTTCGGGATGCGGTTGTGCGGGCGGATTATATGGAGACCCCGCAGGCCGTCTTTCGCAGCAGCGGCACCACGGGCATGAAGCAGAGCACTCATGAGATCGCTGACCTGCGGCTCTATTACGAGTCGTGCTATCGCGGTTTTTCCCAATTTTACGATCCGCATGAATTTGTACTGCTTGCATGGCTCCCCGGCTACAGAGACAACCCGGAATCATCGCTTGTGGCCATGATCGACCACTTGATCCATCGCGATGGCACGGGACAAAGCCGGTTCCTTCCGCTTGATCAGCCGCTGGCCGGTGCCGATCTGACAACCCTGTCCAACCTGAACACCGTCATGTACCTCAATACACGCCGTCACCGCCGCTCTGGCAGAATGCCTGGCGCCACCGAAAAACCGGGAGCCACTCCCGCAAAAAAACGTCGCATCATGCTTTTTGGGGCTGCATTCGGATTGCTGGACATGATTGACGCCGGCGCCCCGAAGCTGCCGGAAGATGCCGTCATTGTGGAGACCGGCGGAATGAAGACCCACCGGCGCGAGCTGTCAAAAGAGGAGCTGAGGAAGCGGTTATCTGATGGATTCGGCCTCCCGCCGGAGTCCATCCACTCGGAGTACGGAATGGCCGAAATGTGCAGCCAGGCCTGGGATACGGGAAAGGGAAGCTTTGAATGTCCGCCGTGGCTGCAGATCACGGTGCGCAATCCGGAGAACCCTCTGCAGGTGCAGCCGGACGGGGAGGAGGGGCTCATCGGTATCATGGACCTGGCAAATGTACACTCGCTGGCATTTTTCCTGACACAGGATCGCGGTGTGGCACTGCCGGACGGCTCCTTCCGCGTTCTTGGTCGGTGGGATCATGCCGAACTGCGCGGCTGTAATTTTCTTGTGGAATAGTGTCTGTATCTAAAAAATAATTGTGAGCCGCTTATGTCCGCTTCCCCTGACCAAATTTCCGAGCGAATAGCGCGCATCTGCGACGGTGTCGATGCCTGGCTGAACAATGAAGATGGCATATTGGACATCACAGTCGACCGCACCGCCACAGAGGGCCTATTTCCGCGCCACGATGTGATGCACATGCTGAAGCAGGTTTCCATCACGCTCACCCCGCAGGCGTTGCAGGACTGGGTGGATCGGGTGGACAGGGGGACATCCGCCGGGACCATGCCCTCGTTGACTTCGCAAATGCCGAGAGTGCTCTGCCTGCATGCCGGCAATCTGCCGCTGGTCGGGCTGCAGGATATCATCGCTACTCTGCTCTCCGGAGCCGTCTACTATGGAAAGCTGTCCCGAAGAGATCCCTGGCTGGCCGACGGGCTGTTGCGGCTGTTGCGCAAAAGGCTGCCGGATCAGCTGGGCGGATGGGCGTCCCGCCTGGAAGAACTGGAGAAAGTCGGGGCGGAGAAGGTGCTGTTTGCAGGCGCAGAGTCATCCGTCGAAGAGGTGAAACAGCGTATCCACGAACTTGGACTGGCATCTGATCAGGCACACTTCCTGCCCAGGACAGCACGGTTTTCGATGGCATGGCTGGATGAGGAAGACTTCCAGTCGGACAGTGTGCGGCTGAGCAAGCACCTGATCGAAGCCATGCTGCGATATGAGGGCCGGGGTTGCCGGTCACTGGCCGTCGTGGTCGCCCGGCGCAGCCTGTCCGAAGTTGCCGGATCTCTTGCCGATGCCGCGGAAGTATTCGTACGCAGGAATCGCCCGTCACATTACAGGAAACCCGGTGTCAGCTACTGGAGAAGTTATCTGAGGAGTACCGGTAAAGAAGTATATGATATTGGCAGCCAAATTATTACAGATGATCACGATTTGATGGGTACGGAGGATGTGATCTGTTGGCTGACCGGCAACAGGGAAGATGTGGTACGCCTGGCCCGTCAATTTGGCCCGCAGCTTCAGCAGGTTTACATGTATGCCGGACGGGAAACGCTATCCCGAAAAGGTGCCGGGCTACTGTCTGATGTCCCGGAGATCCGCCTGGAGCCGTTGTCCGAAGCGCAGTCACCGCCCATAGGCTGGCAGCCGGACGGGATCGATGTGCTGGCCTGGCTTTGGGATCCCTGATGCTTAATGCCTGATCTTTACATGCCTATCCCCCCCCTCAAGCACTGAATGTAAATCTCTGCTGTTCAGATTTACATACTTGAACCCTAGTGCTCATAGATCATCTTGCGGGTCATGCCCCCGTCAATGACCAGTTGTTCCCCCGTGATGAACCGGTTCTCCGGGTGACACAGAAACAGGCAGGCCCTTGCAATGTCCCGGGGTTTGCCAACGCGTCCGGCCGGGTGCTGGTTGTGATCGATATCCCTCAGGTTTTTGGGATCGCGGGTATGGATCCATCCGGGCGAGATCGCATTGACCGTGATCCTTTTTCTGGCAAGTGACAGGGCCATGGCATGGGTCAGAGAGACCAGTCCGCCTTTTGATGCGGCATACGCCTCCCAGTCGGGCTCGGACATCGATGCGCGGGTGGACGCCATATTGACGATCGCTCCGCCATTCGTCATATGCCGTGATGCCTCCTGTGAGCACAGGAAAGCACCTCTGAGATTGGTATTCAGGACTTTGTCCCACTCTTCGACAGTCAGTTCATCAAATGATGTGGATCCCGAAACGCCTGCATTATTGATCAGGATATCGATCCCCCCGGTTTTTGTGACCGTCTTGGTGATCATACGGCGGATGGATTCCGGATCGGACACGTCGGTGCGAATGAAAAATGCAGTATCGCCTGCTGCGATGAGCGATTGCTCCAGCTTTCTGCCTGTCGGTTCATCGACATCGGCCAGGATCACCCGGGCATGTTCCGAGGCAAAAGCTTTGGCAACAGCCCGGCCTATTCCATTGGACGCTCCGGTCACTATGACGGTTTTTTCCTTGTAGCTCTCCTTGTTATCCAGTTTTTCAGTGTTCATGTGTTTACATCAATTTTGATTTCGCTTACGCGTTTCACTGGGCACTTCGTGACCTTCGGTTCTAAGGTCAGAATGATCTCACATGACAGGTGTCATCATGCTCGTGCATATCAGCCGGAGGCTCTCATATACGGTTCATATTTGATTGTTGCTTGGTTTCCGTGGGAATGGAGTGTCATCCATCAGAAAAAAAATTCTATATGCCAAAGTAAGCAATATGTGATCAAAAGGCAGGGAAAAAGGCCTGCTGCAGCTTCAATAAGCGGAAAAAAAGCTGTATCTTCATCCATCTCAAAACAGTCCGTCCGGTTTGCTATTCCTTTATTCGCGGGACAAAAAGCACCGCGCCGGGCCGCATCCACCGTCAAATGGCACGAGTGAACATCCCACAGATAATCTGACATGAACGAATACAGACCCGCAGAGATCGAACCGAAATGGCAGCAGTACTGGCTTGAAAACAAGACTTTCCGGACCGATGACAACGACCGGGAACGTCCCAAGTACTATGTCCTGGACATGTTTCCCTATCCGAGCAGCTCCGGTCTGCATGTAGGCCATCCCGAGGGATACACGGCCACCGATATCCTTGCCCGCTACAGGCGGATGATCGGCTATAATGTGCTGCATCCGATCGGATGGGATGCGTTCGGCCTCCCGGCAGAGCAGTATGCCATCAAAACCGGCACTCATCCGCGGGAAACGACAAATGAGAATATCGACGGATTCCGTCGTCAGTTGCAGGCGCTCGGGTTCAGCTACGACTGGGACCGGGAGGTTGACACGACCGATCCAGCATATTTCCGCTGGACACAGTGGATTTTCCTGAAATTGTACGAAGAGGGCCTTGCCTACGAGGCGAGTGTGGCAGTCAACTGGTGTCCGGAACTCGGCACGGTCCTGGCTAACGAGGAGGTGATCGACGGCAAAAGCGAGGTGGGTGGCTTCCCCGTTGAACGCAAGCCGATGCGTCAGTGGATGCTCAGGATTACGGCCTACGCCGAGCGGCTGCTGCAGGACCTGGAAGAGCTTGACTGGCCCGAATCCATCAAGGAGATGCAGCGCAACTGGATCGGAAAATCAGAAGGAGCCAATGTGGTGTTCCCGTTGAAGGCCGATGGAACAGCACCAAAGGAAACCATTGAAGTATTCACTACCCGTCCCGATACCCTCTTCGGCGCCACCTATATGGTGCTTGCTCCGGAGCATCCGCTGGTGGATCGCGTGACGAGCGGGGCACAGAAACAGGCCGTGGCCGGTTACCGTGAAGCGGCTGTCAAAAAGACCGACCTGGACCGGACCGACCTCAACAAGGACAAAACCGGGGTCTTTACCGGTGCGTATGCCATCAATCCCGTCAACAATGAGGAAATCCCTGTCTGGATCGCTGATTACGTGATGATGTCCTATGGCACGGGCGCCATCATGGCGGTGCCGGGTCACGACGAGCGGGACTGGGAATTCGCACGAAAGTACGATTTGCCGATCGTTGAAGTCGTCAAAGGCGGCGATGTCACCAAAGAGGCCTATGTGGACTCGGAAGAGGGAGTTTGTGTGAATTCTGCCAACGACGAGGTTTCCATAAACGATTTGCCGGTTCCCGAAGCCAAGAAAGTCATCACAGAATGGCTGGAGCAGAAAGGTCTGGGCAAATATGCGGTGACGTACAAGCTGCGCGACTGGCTTTTCTCGCGGCAGCGCTACTGGGGAGAACCGTTCCCGGTGATCCATGTGGATGGCCGGCCCAAACCGCTTCCGGAAGATCACCTGCCCATCACACTTCCCGAAATGGACGATTTCCAGCCGACCAAAACGGGAGAGCCGCCCCTGGCCAAAGCCAAAGAATGGGTGCATACGACGGATCCGGAAACTGGCAAGCCTGCCATCCGCGAGACCAACACCATGCCGCAATGGGCCGGATCATGCTGGTATTATCTGCGTTATATAAGTCCGGATTATGAGGAGGGGCCGGTGGATCCGGAAAAAGAGAAATACTGGATGCCGGTGGATTTGTATGTCGGGGGGGCGGAACACGCGGTGCTTCACCTGCTTTACGCCCGGTTCTGGCACAAGGTGCTCTTTGACATCGGGGTCGTATCCACCAAAGAACCGTTTCAGCGACTGGTCAATCAGGGCATGATCCTTG
>SKNL01000227.1 GCA_007120555.1 Balneolales bacterium | reverse complement strand
TAGGAAGCGGCCGGCTGCCCCATATTCCGTGTCATCCGGAGATGGCCGGCTTCATTAAGGAGAAAAAGGTTGCCATTCTGGGTCTGCACACCGATCATCCGCTCACGTATGCGCTGACCGTTGTCATGATCGATGGTAAGCGTCTGAACGATCGGTGCATTGATGATCGGCGCATTGCCGACGTAGACCCGTCGCACATGAAATCTCCCCGAACCGGCATTTGCAGCTCTGCTGTCCGGGTCCGGATTCAGCCCGTTAGTGTTGTTATCCAGAGGCACTGCCAGCGAATCGGCGAAAAACGGTTCGCGGCCAACAGCGTACAGATGTCCGTCAGAAGCACCTGCAAGGATACGGTTTCCGTGGAAAGTGACCGGACCCAGATCGGATTCAATGAAAATCGGAAAGCCATTGCGCAGGTTTCCGCGCGGCGAGAATGCGAAAAGACCGTTTCCAGCCGTGATCCACACACTTTGTTCTCCCCCAAATTCGCGAAAGGCGGGTTGTTGCGTGACCTGGACGTTCACATCCTGCGGCCATCCCTGGATGTTGCGGCCCCGCTGATCCAGCACATGCACCTTGCGGTCAGCGGTAGTCACGATCATTTCCGGCCGGCCGTCACGGGCCACATCCGCCAGGGTCAGCGGCGCCGTGATCCGTTCCTCCATGGCGACCGGGAAATTGGGGAGCGGGATTCCGCGGTTGTTCCAGGCGTAGATCTTGTTTCCTGCGGCGATCAGGATGGCGTATTGATTGTTGGCATACCAGTCGTATACCAGCGGTGATCCGATGGGACGGTCGTTGCCCGTGTTGATCTGGAGGAATCCCGTGCCGTCGGCGGCAATGCCGTAAATATGGTTGCTTTCGGTTGCGACAAGAATTTCATCGCGCGCCCCGCCCCCGACATTGGCGAGCATTGGTTTTCCGGTGATGCGGGATCCCTGCAGGTCAAACACCCAGACATCCCGGACCGGTTCGGTCCGATCCTCACTGACATAGGTATCCATCTGGAAGGATAGCCGGTCGCCATTCCGTACCACGCTGACGGTATTCACATCCGACAGGGAGCCCAGGAAGCGGGCATGGTTGACCGGGTTGAGCATGGGGTCAAGATAATTGAGCAAGGGTTCCGAGCGGGAATAGAGAAAGGCGCTTGCCGATTCCGGATGACGTTCACGCACCTTCATATAGGCGTCATCATAGTATACGACGGCCCGCCGCCGGCGATCCTGATCGACACGCCGGGCGAGTCCCGACCGCTTGGTGATTACGGCCGCATTGGCCGAACAAAGTACGTAAAAATCGGTGAGGCGGCTCTGCGGTCCGCCCAGCAGCTGTCCCAGTACGTTGCTGTTGATGTAAAAAACGTCATTGCTCTCCTCGGCAAGCCCGTCACGCTGCAGATTGCGGAGGATCCGCTGGAAGCCTGCCGGATCTTCCAGCCGGCGCAGATACATATGCTCACCGACGGAAAGGAAACCGCTTGCTTCAAATGCAAGAAATGCGGTTGGGCGAGCCAGGGTGCCCCGGATTTCGGCAACAAGGCCGGGGTCCGACAGCAGCAGCGAGTCGAGCCGGCCGGCCCGGGGAGTGTCCTCTGGAATGCGGACTTCGGGTGATTGATGAAAGATGGCAAAAAAAGCAGCATCCAGGGGGATGTAGCGATCAAGGTCGGACGGGGCGGGATCGGCCGTAAACGTATTGACAAACTCCGATGCATCCGTGTCACTGAGCGGGATGGAGCCGCTCAGCGTTGCCTTGAAGAGCGGGTCATCGTACCGGTCGTCCGAAACCGAGAACACGGAAGGGCCCGTACCTTCAAACAGCCCGGAAAAACGGGGCAGATAGCGGGGTGCGCCCAGCAGGTTGACCCATTTTGTGAGCTGCGGCGTATTAAGCAGATAGGAGCCGTTCTCATCGGCCGTGTCGATATGGTCGATATGGCCGATTCCCGGATGCTCCCCGAAAAGAGCAAGGATGCTGTTTTCCACAGCGGCGCTGTTCCGGCTGAGAAAAATCAGGTCGCGGATCTGGACCCCGTACATTTTTTGGCGCTCCAGATGAAGGATGTGAATCTCCTGGTTGCGGAACTGGTAGCTGTTTTCCGCAAATTCCCTGCGAAACGATCTGGCGATGGGGCCGATACCGGTGCCCGGATCTTCCAGGATGAAGAGGGGCTGGAGCTGGTGCGTGCCGCTTGGATAGAGTGCAACGGCTTTGAGCATCACCGGTGCCTGGACCTGGTCCGTTACGTCCGAGATCATCTCGATGCGCACATCGGAAAGCTCTTGCAGGGCCAGTATCCTCCTGTCCTGGAGCACCGTGGAAACGTCAGCATCGTGAAACAGCATGACCAGCGGCACTTCTTCTGGTATGGCCGACCACCACTCCCGGTCATCGGCATGCTGCGAGCAGGCAGCAAGAAAGAGCAGGGGAATGAAAAAAAATAGAAACGGAAACGAGGATCTTGCTATCATGGGAAAGTGTTGGGAAATACCCCGACGGGCACAGCGTTTTTAAGAGAACGTCACAATCATATAAAATATCACTTTTTGGATGAGTTTTTTGAATCCAATCTTGCTGGCCGCGCTTGCAGCCGCCGCCATACCGGTTATCATACACCTGATAAACTTGCGCAAGCCGCGTAAAATTGCCTTTTCCACACTGGCTTTTTTCCAGGAGCTGCAAAAATCGACAATCCGGCGCATCAACCTGAAGCGATACCTGCTTCTTGCCATGCGGGTGATGGCCGTATCGATGCTGGCCCTTGCCCTTGCGCGGCCATTCCTCCCCTCACAGGTAGCCGGATGGCTGGGCGCTTCCGCACAAAGTGATCACATCGCCTTGCTGGTCGACAACGGTCCCAGCATGATGCAGATAGACGAGGCGGGCCCATACATGGACCAGGCGCGCAGCGCCGCCGTCGAGATCGTGAACCAGTCCGGAGAAGAAGCGCGCTTTCTGATCGTCCCGTCGCATGGCGAACTGGCTTCGGGACGGTTCATGCGCCGGGCGGAGGCCCTGCGTTACCTGGAGCAGCTGCAGCCTGTCAACAAAGGCGGTTATCCGGCCGAAAGAATGGCCTATCTCCAGGAGCGGCTGGATGATGAGCCGGGAGCCGGCGGGCGCGTGTTCTGGATATCCGATGCGCGCAAAACGCATCTTGAAAAACTTGATGGCGGATTCCTTCCGGCGGAAGGTGACCCTGAGTGGAATCCGGTCATTTTCATCCGGGTCGGCGACAACTCCTTCCAAAACGTGGGAATTTCGGATGTGGAGGTGGCGGGACAGATACTGGGTGTCGATGTGCCGGCCGGGGTTTCGGTCACCGTTCAGAACTTTGGCGACCTGCCGGTATATAACCACTATCTCAGCCTGGAGATCGACGGTGAGCGGATCGGACAGTATGAGGTCAGCCTGGATGGCGGACAGGAGCGTGAAATGCTCTTTGAAATCATACCCGAGTCGCCGGGCGTCATCCTTGGCAGGGCCATTCTTGAGGGCGGCACCCACACATTTGACCACAAGCGCTATTTCTCAATCGAGGTACCCGAGAGCAGGAACGTGCTGCTTGTCAGTGACCGCGGGGAGGATGGGACCCGCCGCTCCTTTCTGCGTCCCGCCCTGATCGCTGCCAGTGAAACCGGCACCCGCATCCACGCTTCCCATACCGATGTGAGTACGCTCAGAGAGTATGATCTGGATACATTTGATGCCATCATCCTGGAAAGCCTGAGGAGAATCCCAGATTACCTGCAGGCGGAGCTGGTGCAGTTCGTGCAGCAGGGCCGGGGTATTCTGTTTGTGCCATCCGAACAGGGGAATATCGAAAACTACAACCGTTTCCTGGGACAGCTCAATGCCGGTTCCTTCACTGGCATGAGGGGTTCTTACGGCAGGTTTGAAGAAATCGCCTCCCTGCAGCCGCTTGACAGCGGGCACCTGCTGGCGGCCGAGCTTTTTGAGAGCGGTGATGAAGAGCTTCGCATAGATATGCCGGCCATTTTTCACTACTGGCGGTACCAGCGCGATGATGCCGGCTCCGGTGCCGCCGTGCTCCGTACGAACCTTGGGGAGCCGCTTTTTGTGGAACACTCTTTCGGCGACGGCATGGTCATGGTGGGCAGTATGGGATTCAGTCCCGGCTGGTCCAATATGAGCATCAAACCGATCTATGCCCCGCTGGTATACCGAATGCTTCTCTACGTGGTCGCCTGGGAGCATGGGGGGGTGAGAGAGCATATCCTTGGCTCTCCGTTTGACCGTTATTTCACGGAATTCGGAGCGCAGGTTACCCTGCGTCTCAACGGGGAGGAGATCCGGCCGGAAACGGCGGTCAGTGCCCGGGGGCTCCGTATCCGCTATCCTGCACAGGAATGGCAGCCCGGATGGCTGGAGCTGCAGCTGGATGGGAAAAAAACTGCTATTGCCATCAATCAGGATATATCGGAATCGGATTTTACTTCGTTATCTTTAACAGAAACACGAGAATTTCTGGCAGAAATCATACCCGTGGCGGGCGTGGTCAGCATTGCCGGATATAGTGCTGATGAAGTAAGATCCGCCATGGCAACCATCAGTTTCGGCAGAGAAATTTGGAACTGGTTTATTTTTATTGCACTTGCTTTTATGGTTGCAGAATGTATTCTTTCAAAGAAATACCGAACGGAAACCGCTGATGAGTAACAGGGTTTGCATATGATGGATATTGCTACAGTTCACCTTGTAATACTGGCATTGGTAACACTCGCGACAACGATGATCATGATGGTCACTGCTTCCAATGCCTTGCGCCTGCGTCATGTCGAAATCAGCTGGAGATCCGGCAAACTCCTCGGTTTCCCGCTTTTTTCAACCATTTTCCTTGTCATGACCATCACCTTGTCGGTGTTGGTGTATGCGCAGCAGCTCTACCATCTCGCAGTGGCCATGGTCTGTTACAACTGGATAGGCCTTACCTGGTTCGTCACCAGCTACCTCATGTCCAAGCGCTATGTCACAGATCACGGGATCGTCAAAAATATCAATGATCCATCTCAAACCGTGGCCTGGAACCGCATCATGGACTATGTAGAGCGCAATGACGGCAAGAACTTGAAATACATTTTTTTCTATCCGGAACACACGCCCGGCGAGCGGACGCACAGCATACGGCTGGAGCTGGACATCCCCACAGGCAAGCGGATTCTTTTTTCACACATGCTGAAGAAAAAACTTGGCCGCCGGTTCAGCCTCGGTGAATTTGAAAGCACCGGAATCGAACAGCTCAGATAACCATGTCCATTATATCATAATCCATTATATCATCATCCGTTATACTACCATCCGTTATATCATCACCGGAAAAGTAAAGACAGGCAGGTTTATTTGAACAACGATCTCAAAACGAATATCGAAGAAAAGGAGCGTGCAGTACTGGTTGGTATTTACGGGGACACGACGGACAAAAACCTTGCAGAAGAACATCTTGCAGAGCTGGAACTTCTCACGGATACGGCCGGCGGTGTTACCGTGGAAAAAATCCTTCAGCACCGGAACAGCCCGGATGTGAGCACTTACATCGGCAAGGGAAAACTGCAGGAAGTGCGCCAGAAAATCAAGGCCGCTTCTGCCGACCTGGTAATATTTGACGATGACCTTTCCCCCACGCAGATCCGGAACATCGAGCGTACCACCAAGGTAAAGGTGCTGGATCGCAGCGGATTGATCCTGGATATCTTTGCTTCGCGTGCCAAAACGGCTGCGGCCAAAACACAGGTGGAGCTTGCCCAGCTACAGTATCTGCTGCCGCGGCTTACCCGATTCTGGACCCACCTTTCCAGGCAGAAGGGGGGTGTGGGGACCAAGGGCGGCATCGGTACCAAGGGACCCGGTGAAACCCAGATTGAGACAGACCGTCGCCTTATCGGGCGCAGGATTGCCATCCTCAAGGAAAAACTGCAGAAACTGGATCAGCAGCGCAAAGTGCAGCGCCAGGGACGCAGTGATTCGCTGCGTGTTGCCCTGGTCGGCTATACCAACGCCGGGAAATCCTCGCTGATGAACGCCATCACCGAGACATCCGTGCTGGCGGAAGACCGGCTTTTCGCAACACTTGACTCCACAGTGCGCCGTTTTC
>SKNL01000022.1 GCA_007120555.1 Balneolales bacterium | reverse complement strand
CCGAAAGACGCTCCGGATATGATCTACTTCCTGCCGACACCCAAGTCGCCGCACGGAGTGGATATCGATCCTACAGGCGAGTACATCGTTGCCGGTGGAAAGCTTGCCACCGTTATTCCGGTGCACTCATTCAGCCGGATGATTGAAGCCATTGAAAACGAAGCGTTTGAAGAGGTGATCAACGGTATTCCGGTGCTCGAATACGAGGCCACTATCGCCGGCGAAGTGGAAAACCCGGGCCTTGGTCCCCTCCACACCGAGTTTGACGGCGACGGAAATGCCTATACATCGGTCTACATCTCCTCGGAAATCGTGAAGTGGTCGCTGGAAAACTTTGAGGTGCTCGACCGTATCGATGCCTACTACTCAATCGGCCACCTGATGATCACCGGCGGCGACACTCCTAACCCGGACCGCAGGTATATGGTCGGCCTGACCAAGACCTCCCGTGACCGCTTTCTGCCGACCGGTCCGAAACAGCTCCACCCCGCCCAGCTGTACGACATTTCGGGCGACCGCATGGAACTGCTGCTGGACTTCCCCACGATCGGTGAGCCGCATTATGCGCAGGCCATAAAGGCTGACATTATCAGGCCAAATGTAAAACAGATATACGATCTGGACGAAAACAAGCATCCGCATGCGGTGATGCGTCCGCGCGATGCACGGGTAGAACGTGACGGCAATGTGGTGCGGGTCTACATGACCAACATCCGAAGTCACTTCACCCCTGACAACATCGAAGGAATCCGGGTAGGCGATGAAGTGTACTTCCACCTGACCAATATTGAACAGGATTGGGATATGGTGCACGGGTTTGCCATCAAAGGCGCCAACAGCGGCGAAGTTTTGATCGCACCCGGTGAAACCAAGACCATCGTTTGGCATCCGCAACGCACGGGTATCTATCCGTTCTACTGCACCGCCTTCTGCTCAGCGCTTCACCAGGAGATGCAGGGCTACGTCCGGGTGTCTGCAGTCGGCTCGGATGTCCCGCTTACCTGGCGGACAGGAGAAGAGTAACAAGTTTTTATTGAGGCCACGCAGGCTAAAAATACATAACTGAGGTAATGGGCAGGATTGTGACGGGTCCTGCCCATTTCAAAGGATCGTTTAAAAAGAGTTAGCAAGGCAATTATCCCAATGAAGAAATCAACCCGATTAGGACTGGTTCTGGCGGCATTGCTGCTGATCCCGGCGTATTTTACTCCTATCTGGACGATCACGCTCACCGCACCGCAATATCCGGACGGAATGGGCATGTATATCTGGATGGACGACATCACCGGCCATGAGCGGCACGATATCCGCAATATCAATATCCTCAACCACTACGTAGGCATGAAGGAAATTGATCCGGATCTGGTAGGCACGCTGGATATCATGCCTTGGGTGGTCGGCGGTTTGATTGCTCTGGGTTTGGCCGCCGCCCTGGTCGGCAAGCTCTGGCTTGCCTGGGTCTGGATTATAGTGTTTGTTGTGGCCGGAGTGGCCGGGATGGTGGATTTCTACATGTGGGGCTACGACTACGGGCATGACCTGAATCCGCGGGCGGCCATCAAGGTCCCCGGCATGAGCTACCAGCCGCCGCTGATCGGCAGGAAAACCCTGCTCAACATCACAGCCACCTCCTGGCCCTACTGGGGCACGCTCTGGATCGGGTTGTCGCTGGCAGCCGGAACGGCTATGACAGTCAGAAATACTTTTTTCGACAAAAAGTAACATGGGCAGGCCGGTCACGCACGGTCCGGAGAACGGCGAACGGCGAACGGCACAACCTCAGGCAGATAAGCAGATAAATGGAAGAAGCAACGACACATCAAATGAATTCAGTAATAACCTCTTTTCCGGTAAACTTTTCGGGATTGACAACCGTCGTGGCGCTGATGGTTGTTGTGCTGGCATGCGAAGGCGGGAAAAACGACAACGCGGAAATCAGACCGGTTTCCGGCACGTCACCAACTTCAGCGATCAATGAGAATCTTCGAAACGTTCCTTCTGATGCGTTCCGAACCGGCACCCCGGTTTCACACTACTTCGGGAATGTGGAGGTCAGTTTGTACGGCGAGTACTGCGACCACAGCGGCCGTGAGCTGAGAAGCCGCCGGTATGGCGCGGTGGCCCTGGAAGCAGAGGGTACGGTGCTCAGGTTCCGCTCAGTGGAGAACCTGGTCTGGTACATGCAGGAAAAGGGACTCGGATGCGAAGACTTCCAGGTCATCGGTATCGTGGACTTCATCTCGGCCAAACGGCTCATGAAACCGGGTGAACTGATCTTCCATCGGAGCAGAAACCTTCCGAGTCCGGGCGGATCCTGGGTGAGTGCCATGGACCCCGATGCCGATCCGTCGTTGCTGTTCAATATCGGGGAGGCCTACCCGGGTACACGTCACTCCTGGGAAGAAGTGCGGACCTTCCTCACAGAAAAAAAGGATGGATCTTGACTTTCAGGTTGCATCTTATGTCATTACAAATGCTTAGCTTGTGCTTGTTTCTATGAAATTTTCAATCTCTGTTGGATACAGTTTGAAGCCCATTTTTCTGGCTTCCGTCTTGTTACTGGCCGCGGCATGCGACCGTGGGCCGCAGGAGATCCGGATCGGGAAGCAGGAGTGCGACCACTGCCGGATGATGATCAGCCAGGAGCAGTTTGCCGCACAGTTGATCACACAGCAGGGCAGACAGTACGCCTTTGATGCAATCGAATGCATGGCCGCTTTCATGGACAGCGGTGACGGAAGGGAGCTGGATATCCACTCGCTCTGGGTGCCGGATTTTAATAATCCCGGAAACTGGATTGCAGCTGAATCAGCCTGGTATCTGCAAAGCGACGGCCTGCGAAGCCCCATGGCGTTGAATTTTTCAGCTTATGCCGACGAGGACGCGGCACGCCGCCAGCAGTCCGGGTTCGACGGCCGGGTCGTCCGATGGAAGGAGGTCCGGGATATCGTCAGGGACAGCTGGTCCGGCGGAACTCATGAACACAGTCACAATCATCATTGACCTTCCAGAAAAACATGCGTCAGTTTATGCACCGGAAATCTCACATAGCATTATCTATGGCCCTTGCCATGCTGATGGCATTCATGGTCCACAGCCGCTCGTCACCTGCCGCTCCCGGACTGATGCCGGCTCCGGAAATCACATCGGAAGTCACCCCGGAAGAAAGGGTGCCCGATGAAGTTGTGGCACGTAAAGCTGCGCGGACAGGATCGGGACCATTTGCGGAAAACTTGCTGGCCGATGAAAGTAATCGCTCAGAGGCCGCAAGCCAAGCCCTTGTCGTGGGAGAGCGTGGCGGCGATTTTGCAAGGATAGCCGATGCCCTGTCTGCAGCGTCCGACGGCGACACCATTCGCATAGAAGCCGGCACCTACCGTGAGCACGAGCTGCTGGTGGACCGGCAGGTCACCATTCTGGGCATCGGGCGGCCGGTTATTGATGTCGAACACAAGGGCGAAGGGATCAGGATTACCGCCGATAACGTGCATCTGGAAGGCCTGGAGATCCGTAATGTGCCGACCAGCCACAGCCGCGATCATGCCGCCATCCGTTTTGACAGGGCATCTGGCGGAAAAGTGATCGACAACATCCTGGATGATACCTTTTTCGGAATCTATCTGGCACGCGCCCATGACATGGTGATCAGTGACAATCGTCTTCGGGCCTACCACACCCGGGAATCCGTTTCAGCCAACGGCATCCACCTCTGGAACTCGAACCGGGCCCTCATAGTGGATAACGAGATCATCGGGCATCGCGACGGCATCTACCTTGAGTATGTGCAGGAGAGCAGCATTACCGGCAATCATGTCGAGAAAAACATTCGTTACGGACTGCATTTCATGTTTTCTGATGACTGTGTGTACCGGGACAACCAGTTTGAGAATAACGGAGCCGGGGTAGCCGTGATGTACAGCAGACGCGTCATGATGAAACACAACCTGTTTGTCAACAACTGGGGCGCTTCGTCGTATGGATTGCTGCTTAAGGAGATCACGGACAGCGAAATTTTCGAAAACGAATTCAGCGGAAACACCATCGGTATTCGTTCCGAAGGAAGCGATCGCGTCAAAAAGTACCGGAACAATTTTCACCGGAACGGGTGGGCGATCCGGATCATGGCAAGCAGCATGGACAATCTGATCACCGAAAACAATTTCATAGATAACGCATTTGACGTGTCGACCAACAGCCGCAGGCACAGCCGGAACAACTTCGAAGCCAACTACTGGGACAAATACAGCGGATATGATCTGAACGGTGACGGTTTCGGAGACGTCCCGCACCGCCCGGTCCGGCTCTTTTCACTGATCGTGGAGCGCAACCCCATGGCCCTTATGCTGCTCAGAAGCATTTTCGTACAGATACTTGACCTGACTGAGCGCGTCATGCCCACGATTACGCCGGAAACCCTGGTCGATGAAAAACCGCTCATGCGGAAGGTGGCCATATGATTCGCATCAACGCACTCAACAAGAAATACGGCACACTGCAGGCGCTTTCGTCCGTGGATGTAGAGATCGAACCGGGACGCATTACCGCCGTCCTGGGTCCGAACGGTGCCGGCAAAACAACCCTGATCAAGAGTATCCTTGGCCTGGTGAAACCCGACAGCGGAACGATAACCGTGGACGGAATACATGTCAACGGTGAGAGCCGCTACCGGGAAATGATCGGATACATGCCCCAGCTGGCCCGTTACCCCGAAAACCTGACCGTGACGGAAATCGTGGACATGATCCGGGATATCAGAAAGTCGGCATCGAAACCGGAGAGTCGTTCCGCATCCACCCGCAAGGATACGCAAGATAGCATTAAAAACACCGGGCAAAAGACGCCCTTGGCAGATAAGGATGCCGGCAGACCGCAGAACAACGGGCAATCCGCTTCGGCTCCGGAACCGGCACATGATGACACGCCGGATTTTGAACTCTGGGAGCGGTTCGGACTGGAATCCGAAAAAGACAAGCCGTTCCGGACACTGTCCGGCGGGAACCGGCAAAAAGTAAGTGCCGTGCTGGCTTTCCTGTTCCGCCCGAAAGTGCTGTTCCTGGACGAACCGACAACGGGACTCGACCCCGTATCCAGCAGCTTTCTGAAGGACAAGATCCTTGCGGAACGGAATTGCGGCACCACTATCATCCTCACTTCGCATATCATGAGCGAGGTCCAGGAGCTGGCGGAGCAGGTGGTCTATCTGCTGGAGGGAAAAATCTATTTCGAGCGGAGTGTTGCCGGACTACTGGAGGAGACTGGACAGTCCACGCTGGAGCGGGCAATTGCTGTCAAGCTTGGACGTCAGCCCGAAGTCACGGCAGAAACCGGAGAAACGCCATGATCTTGAAAATCCTGAAATACCAGCTTCGCGACGTGTTTCGCAGCCGCTGGATTATCGCCTACGTACTCTTTTTTCTGGTGTTGACAGATGTGCTGTTCCGCTTCGGCGGCGATGGCCTTCGGGTGGCCACCAGCATGATGAACATCATCCTGATCGTAATTCCGCTGGCATCCATCATTCTGGGAGCGTTTTACCTCTACAACGCACGGGAATACATTGAGCTGCTTTTATGCCATCCGGTGAAGAGGCACCAGCTGTTCTGGGGGATGTTCCTGGGACTGGCCCTGCCACTGGTTGCCGCGTTTGCAGGTGGGGTCCTGCTGCCCTACCTGTACAACGCCGCCGGCGCGGAAGCATGGCGGTCCGCGCTCATGCTGGTTTTCACCGGATCCATGTTGACGGTCATATTTGTTGCACTGGCCTATTATCTCGCGCTCCGCTTTGACGACCGAATCAAGGGCCTGGGCCTGGCACTCGTCATCTGTCTTTTTTTCACCATCATTTACGACGGTCTCATCCTTTTTGTGATCTACATGCTCTCAAGCTATCCGCTTGAGAAGCCGGTCCTGATATTGTCGCTCCTGAACCCGATCGATCTCGGCCGGATACTGCTGCTGCTCCAGTTTGACATATCCGCACTGATGGGACTCACCGGTGCGGTATTCCGGGAGTTTTTCGGGACGCCGCTGGGAATGGGCATCAGTGTGGCTTCCCTGCTGGCGTGGCTGGCCGTACCGATAACGGCCGGCTTCAGACGTTTCCTGGTCAAGGATTTCTGACGGCTGGCCGAAATGTTTGATAATTATTATAGTCCCTG
>SKNL01000237.1 GCA_007120555.1 Balneolales bacterium | reverse complement strand
GTTCAATGAGTCCTGTGGCACCGATGCCTATCCATATGGAGAAAGCGAAGAAGGAGCCGGTGTAGGAATAATCGCGTTCCCTTGGCTGGAACGGGGTTTGGTTCAGGTAGGCGACAATCGCTAGGCCGGTCGCCACAAATAGAACAAGCACACCCAGGGCCCGTTTCCAGTCCTTTCTGAAATGGAAGAACATGCCAATAATCCCCAGTGCAAAGGGGAAGAAGAAAAACTGGTTATGGGCGCGATTGTGGGTAAAGTCACTGTTTCGTTCAAAGCCTGATATCCATCGGGCATCCTGCAGGTCGCTGTCCCGGCCGATGAAATTCCATGCGAAATACCTGAGATACATGTGGTTCACCTGGTAACTCAGGAAGAAGTGGAGATCGCTGCGATACTGTGCATACTTTTGCTGGTGACGCTGATCAGGGGAATATCTCCTGGGGAAAAGTTTCGGGTTACCCCGGTCAATTCCACCGATTTCATTGCTGTAGCTGTCGCCGCGAAACAACGGTTGCTGGCCGTACTGTTCGCGTTTGAGATAACTGATGAAGGCATCGACCGTATCCGGAGAATTCTGGTCGATAGCCGGGTTGACCTGTGACCGGATGTAAATCATGGAGTAACTGGAATAGCCAATCAGGATAAGGAAATATCCGAGCAGGACAATATTGGCATTACGGTGATTTTTTTTGTGCGTATAGTAAATGCCGTATACAATCAGTCCGCCAAAGAGTATAAGGAACGCAAGAGGCCCAAGCATTCCTCCGGTCACATCGGCGAACGAGCCGGCCAGGGCGGGAAGCTGGATGATGGTGAGCGGGTAGATCAGGAAAAACACACCGACCGTGATGGCCGAGGCAATGGCAAAAGAGGAGATCTGAAATTCAAACTTTTTGAAATAGATGATCAGTCCAACAAAGAAAATGGCCAAAAGGCTGAGCAGGTGGACTCCAAAGGCCAGGCCGAAAAGAAAGGTGATTAAAAGCAGCCAGCGTTCATTTCGCAGGTTTTCATGGTTTTCGGACCATTTCAAAACCAGCCAGACCACAAGAGCGGTAAAGGTAAGCGACAGGGCATAGGTTTCGGCTTCGATGGAGGTAAACCAGTGGCTGTCGCTCACGGCAAACGTCAGTGCTCCGACCAGGCCGCCGCCGTAGAGACCGATCCGGTCGATAAGCGGATAATCGTCGGTAGCATGACCGCGAAACTCACGGACAAACCGTACGATAATCAGATAAAGGAGCAAGATGGTGGCAGAAGAGGCCAGCGTACTCATCAGGTTAATCATGTAGGCGGCGGACAGCGGGCCCACAAACATGGAAAAAAAGCGTCCAAGCAACAGATAGAACGGGGTACCGGGCGGATGGGGTATCTGGAGGCCGTATGCGCAGGCAATCCTTTCGCTGCAATCCCAGAAACTGGCAGTTGGCGGGAGCGTCAGCATGTACAGTATCAGGGCGGTAAGAAAAGAGAACGCGGCAAAAGCCTTGTTCAATGATTTATGATCCGTCGGCATCGTATGGTATATTTGTAAAGAAGAGGAAAATTCCCAAATTTGCAGAATCTGTCACAGCTTCTAATAATAGGAAGAGCTGGTCCATTTATCAAAGCACAATCGATCGATTTTATGTTAATCACATCGTTTTTTTTCTCAGCATCTGCCGGTTCACGGTCCGGCGACGGTTCCGTTACCGCAATTAGGAAAAACGCATTTCTTGCGGCCCTTATTTTGACAATTTTGTTCAGTGCATCCTGTACAGCCTTTGTTGTGACCGAAACACAGGATGAAGCCGTTGCTGTGCAGGAGGGCTGGATTGTCCCGGATGGACCTGAACAGGTTCTCAGGGAGCGCACATGGAACCTGCATCACCAGAAACTGAGTGTCAGGTTCCGGTTCGAGAAAGAACAGGTGATCGGAGAGACGGAGATGCTGTTTACAAGCAACCAGATGCAGTCGGAGCTGATCATTGATGCAAAAACAATGGAATTTGATTCCATTTATGATGTGCGTGCCAACAGAAATTTCACCTTTGATCAGGA
Organism: Balneolales bacterium; assembly: GCA_007120555.1. Lineage (GTDB taxonomy): Bacteria > Bacteroidota > Rhodothermia > Balneolales > Natronogracilivirgulaceae > SKNL01. Next base: position 4,124 of record SKNL01000237.1, on the reverse strand, counting down.
TTCGGCTATTGTCACGATTCAGCTCGACCGGGACTATCTGGAAGGCGACACACTCGTTCTCGGGATCTCATTTGTATCGACGCCGCCGCAGCGCGGACTTTATTTCGTAAACCCGAAAGGCGATGATCCTGTTACGCCTACTCAGATCTGGACCCTGGGACAGCCGGAGGATAACAGTTTCTGGTTCCCAACCATCGATCATCCGGCAGAGCGGGCCACACAGGAGACATGGATCTCCGTACCCGACCGTTTTCAGACTTTGTCCAACGGACTGTTGCTGGACAGCCGCGTCCAGCCCGGCGATACGCTGCGGACAGATTACTGGAGGCTTCACCAGCCTCACGCACCGTACCTTTTCGTACTGGCTGTTGGTGAATATGAAATTGTGGAAGAGAAAAAGGGAAATCTGCTCTATCGCTATTATGTTGAGCCTAAATTTATGGAAACTGTAGATTTAATTTACAAAAATACCGCTGATATGGTGCGTTTCTCCGAAGATCTCCTTGAAACGCCCTATCCCTGGGATCCGGTATATGCCCAGGCGCCGGTTCATGATTTCATAGCGCGCGGTATGGAAAATACAACGGCAACCCTGCTGTACGATGCGGTGCAGTTCGATGCAAGGGCCGCCCGGGATCTGTCCAATCAGGACCTGATCATGCATGAGATCATCCACCAATGGTTTGGCAACCTTGTGACGTGCAAGGATTGGGCCAATCTGCCACTCAATGAAGGGTTTGCAAATTATTTTGAATCGGCATACCGTCTGCACAACAACGGGACCGACGAATATTTATGGAAAAACCATAATGATCGCCTGAGGTATTTTTCTGAAGCGGCACAATACCGTCGTCCCATCATCTTCAACCGCTATTCGATACCGGAAGACATGTATGACCGCCACACGTACCAGAAAGCCGGACAGGTGCTGCGGATGCTGCACGACTACCTTGGTGATGGTATCTGGTGGCGGGGTGTGCGGCTTTGGCTTGAACGCCATGCATTTGATGCCGTAGATATCTTTGATTTACAAAGTGTCTTTGAGGATGTCAGCGGAATGGACCTGCAACCCTTTATCCAGCAATGGTTTTTGGAACCCGGCCACCCATATCTTGATGTGTCGCATGAAATATCCGGAAACAGGGCGAAGTTGGTGGTACGGCAGGTTCACGATATGTTGAGGCAACCCCTGTTCACGCTTTACCCGGAAGTACTCATAGTGGCAGAAGGAGGGGAGGCCTGGCAGAGAATCAAGATTGACGAAGCGGAAAACACCTTTTATTTCGAAGCCAATGACAACATTATTGATATCGTACTGGATCCTCACAGGGTGCAGCTCGCCGAGTACTTCAGGGACATATCCATGACTTCCTTGGCGCGCCGCCTGCAAAGTGATCATTTGCTGGTTCGGGCTGAGGCGCTTTCCATGTCAGAGGATTTCATGGAATACCGGACAATCAGGAATCAGGTGGCCGAACTGGCCATGAGCGATCCTTTCTGGGGCATGCGGATGACGGCTTACGGGCTCATTGCGGATTATGCATGGATGTATGAGCAGGAACAGGCACTTTCCATGGTACTGCGGGCAACTTTCAGCACAGAACCAGATTACAGAGCAAGGCGGGAGTCCCTGAGTATATTGCGCAATATGGAAATCCTTAATACAGATTTACAAGAAAAAGTCCGTGATCATATTACAGCGATGATGGCCGATACCAGTTACTTTGTGTCTGCAGATGCTATCTTACTGGCCGGTGAGCTCTATCCGGGGGCGGCGGCCGGCATGGTTGCGCCCCATGCCGATATGGATTCGTATCAGGACGTCATCAGGATAGCCGTGGTTCGTGCCTTGATCCTTGCCGATGATCCGGATGCGACGGATATCCTTGTTGGCCTGGCAGATGATCCGGGGAGGCGCAGGTACAGGGATCTGGCGTTGTCATACCTTGCAGAAGCCGCGGGTGCTTTGGATGAGCAAAAAACCGAGCGTGTGGCGCGACTTTTCAGCAGGTTGACGGATGACCCGAACCAAAACTACCGATTATATGCTTACGCTGGCCTGGCGAAGACTGGTTCGCACGAATATCTTAAATTGCTCAGGGAGGTCAAAGATCAGAGAGTAATGGATGAAGATGAACTTCGTGCCATCAAAGACGCTATCAGGGTGCTGGAATACAACAAAACCCTGAACGCACCATGAAACGGAATGCGCCGCGCCATGCAGGACGGTACATCAATGTCGTATAATTAATATTATGTAAAGTCATGGATGTGGAATAAGGGTGCCGATAATAAACAGGTGCAACCTGGTAGTGTTACCTCTTTCCTTCCCTGCAGTTCTCAGGCGAACCATGTCTCTTTGCGTTTTTCCTGATCGAGGAAATGCTTGTCAAGATTATAGGCCTGGTTGTAACCTACGGTCAATATGAGAATACCGGAGCTTGTCAAAAGCATCCAGGCGTATTCAGGCAACGTGAACAGCGATTCAGGGATCCAGTACAGCAGGAATGTTATGGCAAAAAAGATGACACCTATGAGCATGTAGGCATAATCGCTGTTCTCGTATGTCCGGTATGCGTAGATAAGCAAGGCTATGAGCAATGCGCTTCCCTGATACAGTCCCAGGACCCAGTATTTTAACACAACCGTGTCAATGATCATTGGATAAATGAAAATCAACACAAGTGGTAAGAAAGTGAATGATTTTGGGAATCTTGAAAATACCGGTTTGAAGTCACGGACAAGGGCTGCCGCGGCTGAAAGTAGGAATGAAACAGAAAAGACGGTGGACCACTCTCCTATGAATTCAGGATCCAGTACCGGGAAAAAAAGGGCAAGAAAAGCTGACGCACCGTAGAGTGCCAGAAACGCTGCCGTGGTCCCCATGCAGAAATGGAAAATCTTCCTGTCCATGACATACAGCCGGAAGAAGTTGAATGTTGCATAGAACGAAATCAAAAATAGGATGGCGCCTGATAGTCCAGTCATATGGTAATAAGTTTTTACAATATGTAAGAAATAATGTTATGTGATAGGCAATCATCTGTCAATCGGAACATGCCGTTTTGTATCCATTGCAAGCATTCTCTCGGCAATCTGTTTCAACTGGTTTCTATCAAAGCGGACCATCCGTGCAATAAGGGTCAAAACGTCCGTTTTCCCATCTTTAAATGAGATATCTCTGAGGATTGCAGAGGCATCCAGTTTTTCAAGCGTCCCAACAAGGGCAATACGCTGACTGATGAGCATATCCAGTAGCTTTAGCGGATCCTCTTCAGAAGTGGTTGCCTTTTTGAGACGGGTCTCAAAGTTACTGCTCAGTCCGGGAGCAGCGTTGGCCTCCCTCCTTTGCACTCGGTCAAATACGGGCAAGAAAAATTGATCGTGAGCCGTGCCGATCCTGGCCAGGATGTCGAGCACGGATTCCTGACCCAGCGGGCGATCAGCAAACGGTATTTCCGGAAGCATCTGTTTCAGGGACTCAAGCTCCTCTGTCAGCCAGGCCGCATCCTGAATGAGATTCCGAAAAGCCACTTCTATCGGTTCATTTGTAGGGTTTTCGTGCAATGCCATGGAACGGTTATTACTTCGCTTTGTTATAAAAAGCGTATGATGTCAGGTTAGTCCCGGTCCAGTTCAGGTTGCTTGCCCTGCTTGCGCTGTTCTTCGATCATTTCCACAAGGGAGAGACTGGTTTCCCACCGTTTGTCACGGTTGCGGACAGAGTGGATGTTGTTTTCCTCGTCGAAATTCCAGAATTGGCCGAATTGCCGGTTTTTGTATTCCCTGAGATATTCCAGGCGCTCATTCAGCTCTTCTTTGGATACCAGCAGTTTGGATTTATCGTAGACAGCTTCTTCCCTGGTCTCAAAAACCAGGTCATAATCCTTGCTCATTACGATAGCTTCTTCCGGGCATACCTCTTCGCAGTATCCGCAGTATATGCAGCGCAGCATGTTGATCTCAAAGAAATCAGGGTATCTTTCTTTCGGATCATCGCTGTTTTCGGAGGCCTGCATACTGATGGCAAGAGGCGGGCAGGCGCGGGCGCAGAGTCCGCATGCCACGCATCGCTCCTGTCCCTCATCCTCGACCAGGACGGGCCGTCCGCGGAAAATGGGCGG